>JBGUBD010000014.1 GCA_041821185.1 Phycisphaerales bacterium AB-hyl4
CCGCAGCGCTGCAGGCGGCTGAACAGCCGGGGGTGCGTGTGCTGAACGCAGCATCTCCGTGGGTGTGCGCCGATCGGCCAACGGCGGAGATTCTTCGCAACTGGTATGGGAGGGGAGTTGATCTGACCTACTTCGAGCAGGCTGGGCACGAACGCAGTGGCGTGTTTGACGTGCGCCGCATTCAGCAGGTGCTGGCGTTCACCCCACGCGATAGACCGGTCGAGCGTTAGTAGGGATTCGAAGAATTCCTGTGCACAGGGCAGACACTCAAATGAGTAATAGCCGAGAATCTGGCGACGGTGTGACGCTTGAGCATATGCGACGTTTTTCAACGTCCGTCATCGAGCCGACTGGTAACAGCAATATTCATCGCCGATACGCGATCGAGGCTGCGGCGTGGGTGTGGCATCCTGACTGTGCGGTCGACGAACCGGCAGTGTTGCAGTTTACCAACACGTTTTCGCTCGATGAACCCACAACGATTCGGCTGCATCTCAGCGCCGACCAGCGGTACGAGTTGTTGTTTGACGGGCGGTATGTGGGCATGGGACCGGACCGCTGCGATCTCGATCACTGGAGCTTCGCGTCATACGAGATCGACCTCGCGGCCGGTACGCATCGGTTTGACGTGCTCGCTTGGTGGATCGGTGCCGATGCGCCCACTGCTCAGGTCTCGCGCCGCGGCGGATTCATCTGCGCAGCAGAGGGATTGGAAGCACAACTGAACACCGGCACGGGATCATGGCAGGTGCAGCGGCGGGCGGGGTGGTCGTTCGTTCACAAAGACATGCAGGCGTACCACGCGATCGGCGCGGCCCAGACGATCGACGGCTTGGCGTGGCACGAACCGGCAAAAGCCCCCCTCCAGCCGAGCGTCGTCGCCACCCCGATCAAGACCAACGACTACGGGATTGTGGCCGATCAGTGGCATTTGCACCCGAGCCCACTGCCGGACCTGCTTCGTCGCCCGATCCGCCCCGGCCGCATTCGCGCGGTATGGGTCGGCGACGGCGATATCGTGCACACCGAATCGACGTGCCATGAGCAGGTTCAGGCTTGGAATCAGCTCATCACGCAAGGCCAGTCAATCAATGTGCCTGCACGCACGGTCACCCGAATCCTCTGGGACCTGGAAAATTATCACTGTGGCTTCGCCAACGCGACGCTCAGCGGCGGCAACGGCAGCGCGTTGACCTTCGAATGGGCCGAGTCGCTTTACAGCCTTGATAAGCAGGGCCAGCGATCCCCTCACAAGAACCACCGCGACGAGATCGAGGGCAAGGCGTTCTTCGGCTTCGGCGACACATTTCTCAACGACGGAGGCGAACATCGTGACTATCGCTCCTGTTGGTGGCGCTCGGGGCGATATGTGTGCCTGACCGTTCGCACAGGCGACGAGCCATTGCGCCTCGAGAATGTCGGCATTCTCGAAACCCGTTACCTCTGGCAGCCGACGGCGACATGGCATTGTAACGATGACGAGCTTGCGCCAGTCGCGGACCTTGCCGTGCGAGGGCTTCAAATGTGCATGCACGAAACGTATATGGACTGCCCTTACTACGAGCAGATGATGTACGTCGGCGACACGCGCTTGCAGATGCTCGTCGGTTATATCTGTTCACCCGACGACAGGCTGACGCGTCGTGGCATCGAGTTGTTCGACTGGTCTCGCTCGAAGATGGGACTCGTCGCTGAGCGTTACCCCAGTACGCCCCTTCAAATCAGTGCCACGTTCTCGCTGATCTGGATATCGATGGTTAAGGACTATGCCTGGTGGCGGCACGATCCGAACTGGGTACGGCAGCGACTGGTGGGCGTCCGCTGTCTGCTTGAGCAATTCAGGCCCATGCTCAACGAATCTGGCCTGCTCGGCAGCATGCCCGGCTGGTCGTTCGTGGACTGGACGCCCGAGTGGACAAACGGCTGCCCCCCCGTGGGTCCGGATGGGGTGTCGGCGATCTACAATCTGCTGCTGATTCATGCCCTGCGTGATGCGGTGGCATTGGAGGAGGCATACGGTGAGCCGGCCCTGGCCCGTCGATGGCAGGACACCGCGGACCAATTGTCGAAGCAGGTGGTGGAAATCTTCTGGCACGAGCCGAGCGGCTGCTTAGCGGATGACGCAAGGCATCAGCACTTCAGTGAGCACGCGCAATGCCTTGCGCTGCTCACCAGGACACTCGTCGGCGACAAGGCCGACGCAGCACTGGCGCGCCTGCTCAATGGCGAAGGGCTTGCTCACACCACAATCTACTTTTCGTTCTATCTGCTGGAGACCCTTTACCGATTCGGGCAAGGGGATCGGATGATGCAGCAATTCGCGTTCTGGAAGCGTCTCGTTCAGCAGGGGCTGCGCACGCCGGTGGAGTTGCCGGAGCCCACCCGATCGGATTGCCATGCCTGGGGCGCTCACCCGCTGTTTCACTTCCACGCCTCGTTGGCTGGGATACGCCCCGCTGCGCCGGGCTTCAGCCAGGTGCGGATTGCCCCCGTAGCTGGAACCGGCCTCAGGCGGATTGAAAGCCGTATTCCCCACCCGGCCGGCGAAGTGCGTGCGTCGCTTCGAATCGACCCTCACACCAATCATTGCCAGGGCGAAGTCGTCACGCCGCCTGGAATATCCGGGACGTTTGCCTGGGCGGATCAATCGGTTGACCTGATGGCAGGCCAACCGACCCCCATTTCCATCAGGCCGAGGGACGCGAAGGCTGACACACAGAGCCGGTAGGCCGTTTGTTCGCCCACGAAAGCTCGCTCGTCCCCCATCCATCCCCCCAGCCACCGCAGCGCCTGCGTGGATCTTGTCGATCGCTGCGATCGTCGGCCAGTTTCTCATCGCCGACCCCCTCGGCGAGGTGTGTTCTGATCATACGCAAATATTTATTCAATAGATTGTTATTCGCAAACCCACCAAGACCCTTGACAGGGCGAGGAAGCAAGGTAAACTCGGTTTAAGAAACCAGAGTTTCCAAATGCCTGAACCGCTCGACAACCTGAAACCCGTGGCCAGCGCCAACGGCCGCCGGGCAACCATGACGCAGGTGGCTGAGGCTGCCGGTGTGACCAAAGGCACGGTCTCGAAAGTTCTTCGAGGCGGCGACGGTTTCTCGGACGAAACGCGACGCCGGGTGATGGCCGCCGTGCAAAATTTTCAGTATCGCCGTTCGACGGAGCAGCAGCGCCGGGGGCGGGTGCATATCGGGCAGATCGGATTTATGGCTGTCGGGCCCGGCCCGGCGTCGACACTGATCGCTGGCAATGTAGGGGCGGGTTACCTGCTGTCGATGTTCGAAGGTTGCACAGCCGAGGCGGTGGAACGCGGGGAAAGCATCTCGCTGTGTCGCATGACATGGGATGAATTGGCCCAGGGTAAGATTCCCGCGGCCGTGGCGCGCAATAACGTGGACGGTATCGTGGTCCGGGGGGCGATCGATGACAAGGTCGCCTCATGGCTAGCCAGCCTGCGCGTGCCGGTGGTGCTGGCGGATTGTGATCGTCATCTCACGCAGTTTTCGCACGTGCGTATCGAGCATGTGCGCACGATGAGCAAGGTGGTGGATCACCTGACCGCCCGCGGCGGGCAGCAGTTTGCCGTGATCGCAGGCGACATGGATCACCTCAATGCTCAGGAGCGTCTGGCGGGGCTGCAGGTGGCGTTGACGCGGCGCGGCTTGTCGTTCGGGCCCGATGCGATTGTCAGCAGTTCGGATTGGGGGCCGGACGATGGTCGGCGAGGCGTGCGGACCTTGATCGAGCGGGGCGTCAAATTCGACGCACTCGTCTGCCAGAACGACGGCATTGCGATGGGGGCGCTGGCGGAATTGAAGCAGCGCGGTGTGGCGGTGCCGGACGAAGTGCGTGTCGTGGGCTACGACGATTTTCCGTTCGCCGCGACACTGGATCCGCCGTTGACGTCGGTGGGCAATTTCACGTTTCGTTTGGGGCAGGCGGCCGCCGGTCTGTTGTATGACGAAATCCGTCTTGGCAAGTCCGAGCGCAAGCAGGTGGTTATCGAGGGGGAAGTGATTTCCCGGAAGTCGACGTGAGGTCCGCGAATGTCGGATTAAAACATATTTGTCAGTTCTATCTTCTCACTACTCTATGGAGGACGGTCATGTTGAATTCACGATTGACGATGGGTGTTGCCGCGATGGCGATGACGGCATCGTTGGCCCTGCCGGCGCAGGCCAGTTTCATTGCAACGGACAATTTCGAGGATGGCGACTTCACAAGCAACCCGACGTGGGTTGCGCATACGGACGGTTTCAGTGTGGCAACAACTGGGTGGGGCAGTCGATCCTACCTGCGAGTTGAACCGAGCACTGCGTACAATAGTACGATCTCGCTGGACCTGAAGCAGTTCGACCTGCTGGATCTGAGCCAGTCCTTTGCGATCAGTTTTGAAACAAGAACGGCCGCTTCAAACCATGACGGCCACGTCGTGCAATTCAGTCTATTCGATGCGGCCACGGAAACAGGTTACACCGTAACGGCGACGGAGATGTCCACGATGTTCGGCTCGTCGGGCTTTGCCCGTGGAAATTACCGTGCGATTGCCGCTACGCTAGGGTCGCAAAACCTGCCCACCAATGCCACGAGTGTCCTGATCACGCTCGAATACAACCCGTCCAACGACGAAGTGATCGTTACTCGAAATGATAGTCTAGTTGGAAGTTTCATCGGCTCACAAGGCCTCGGTGAACTGGATACCTTTGAAATTCGTCTTGGAAATACCGGCGGAGCACCGGTTCGCTACTTCGATAACTTCCAGATCGAAGGCACAATGATCCCCGAGCCGGGTTCGCTCGCGCTGCTGTCTTTGGGTGCCCTGGCTTTGATGCGTCGCCGTCATTGAGAATTTGAGAAACGGCGGCGGTCGATCCCCTATGTCCGTACTTGTTGTTGCGGTCCGCCGTATCGTCCCTTGAAAGGAGCCTCGCGATGAGATGTTGTATTGTGGCGTCGGCGAGGGGTGTTGCAAGACGTGTGAATCGATGCTCCGGTGGCCGTGGGGCGGGGCTGTCCTCAGTACCGGTTGGAAGGGGCAAACGAGCGAGGCCGGGAATTTCGTCCTCGCCCGGGTTTACATTAATCGAGCTGCTCGTGGTGATATCAATCATCGCGCTGCTTATCGCCATTCTCCTGCCGGCGTTGCGTCAAGCCAGGATGGCGGCCGCCAGCATTCAGTGTGCGTCCAATCAGCGGCAGCTTATTCTAGCCTACACCATGTATGCCGATGACAACCAGGAGTATTTGCCGCTCTGGTTCGGGCCATCCCGACCATCGTCGTACGGGGCCTCGCATCAGTTCTATCTGATCGATGCAGCCCCTTATCTGCAAGGTGATGACGTACACCAATGCTCCGCGTCCAGCGACCATGGGTCTGTCTTGGGTAGGCAGGTCAGCATTGGCTACAACTTTCATCTTGGGTTTCGAGATGGCGGCGGCTGGTACGCGCCACCGTATTATATGCCACATCGCACTGGACAGATTCGACAGCCTTCCAGGTTTGTAATGACGGCTGACAAGCGTCCGCCGTCCACCAGTACAGGGTGGATCAGTGGTGGAGTGTTTATTAATGAAAGATGGAACACCCCCGTAGACCCGGGAATGATCCTCCCTCGGCATGTGAACAACGGGGCAAGTCTCGGCTTCCTCGACGGCCATGTTGAAACGGTCGAGGAAGGTCGGTGGGGCAGTTTTACGTGGACACAGCCACAATGAACGGGCGGCGCGGAGAGACGGTTCGGTACGAATGTCGCCTTGTCACCTCGGCATCCTGGCGAACGCAACTTATATCTCCGCCCCGGGGCGGGTTGGTATGAAGCCGGTTATCACACGCAGCTAGTAATAAGGTAATGGTATGGATGAGCGAAGCATGGGCCGTTCTGGCTGGGACGGCAGTCGCAGTTCTGCAACCGGATTGCGTTGGTTGTTTGCCCTCGCGTTGCTGGTGACGCCGACCGCCGCGTTTGCGGATGATTATGAATGGCTGCATCGCCCTTTTTCTGATCGCAGCAATGAACGGGCGATCGGAACGGTTTCTTCGCTGGTCGACGTCTTTCCCGACAAGCCGCCAGCGGCGGCTGATCTCGCGCCGGAACTCACCCTTAGTGCTGCTCGCAATGAGTCCGAGAGTGGGCAGGTCGTGCTGATCGCTGGTGATGAACCACTGAGTATCAATGATGTAACCGTCAGCGATCTGCGGGGGGGGCAGAGAGTTCTCTCAAGCGAGCATCTTGAAGTGCGCCTGGTGGGATATGTAGATATTCAAAATCCCTCGTGGCGAAGTATCGGGCGGCGCGGGTTGTATCCCGACCCACTGATGCGATTTCGGCCGTTCACCTGCCCGCCGGGCCAAGCGAGATCGCTTTGGGTTACGGTCAGCGTGCCAGAGGACGCATCGGCGGGCATGTATCGCGGGGCACTGACGCTTCACCATGACGATGGGGGTGAGGAACAGGTGCCGATCGTCGTGCGTGTATTCAACTTCACGCTGCCGGAAGCCCCGCAGTTTCATACAAGCTACTGGAGCCATTTTTCGGGCACATACGACGTGGAATCGGAGGGCGACATCCTGGATGAAATGATTCGGATGTTCGGTTCCTATCGCGTTTCGACATCCGTGGCTCAGCCCGGGGATGTGAAATTCTATTATGAAGCAGACGGTTCGATCACCTGCGATTGGGACGCTATGCGGCGACGGCTTGAACTCGCCGTCGAAAGCGGGTTTCGTACGTTAAACGTGGGGCCCGGGGTGCAAGGGGTTCACGGGGACGCGGCCATCCAAAATACGCGCCGCGTACTGGACCGTGAGACCGGGGAGCCGGTGAGTTCTGAGGTCGCTGCGTCGTTGTCGGCCGACGACATGGTGGCTGCCTACCTCGTGCCACTTGCGGACTGGCTTGAAGAGCGGGATCTGCTCGACCGGGCTTACATTCAAATTCGCGACGAAGAGATGAATCAGCAGGCCTGGTTCACCGAATTCCAGCCGTATGTCGAACGGATGCGGCGTGTCGAGCCGCGCATCGCCTTGCTCAGTGTGTTGGGGCTGCATCCGATCACGCAGGGTTGGTTCGATATCTACGCGCCGCATACGGGCTTCCATAATAAGGAGGCCTACGAGATGGTACGGACCGGTGTGTCTTTGCGTGGGGAGAAAAATTTCCCCGCGGATGTCACCGCAAGTTCGACGGGCGGTTGGTCGAACGCCAGTTTCTACAAGTATGATCCGAACGACGCCTACGACGGTAGTCACTATACGAAATGGATTCCTGCGACTGCTCCAACGTCTGACGAACCTCAATGGCTTGAGTTCCAGTTTGAGGAGCCGGTCGAGTTAGACGGCATGGCGCTCACGCCGTATGGCAGTCCAGATCAAGACGTGCAGTGGTACCTGGAAGGGTCGCAGGACGGTGAGACGTTCGAGCCAATCAATTTGCGTGTGCGCGGTGATTCACACGAATACGCATTTGATCGGAATACATGGAAGGCAATGCGAATTACGTGGACACGAGGCGACCGGGCGTTTGTTTCGACGGCGCACCAGTATGTGCCGCCGCCGGAGCCGTTGACGGCCGGTCTTCGTCAGGTTGAATTCCTTGGTGAAGGCCTCCCCCGGGAGGCGACGCTGCCGCGAGATAGCATACGCCCCGCAAAGATGATGTGGGAGTACAACGTGGACGCCGATTTCCCTGGTGCGGCAGCCGACAACAGGCCGATCGAAGCACGTCTGGTAGCCTGGCAAAGCTGGATTCGCGGCCTTCAAGGCTACTTGAATTATGGCGGCGGACAATGGGCGCTGACCCGGACCGAACGGGTGGTCGATCCTGATACATGGGTCTATCCGACCTCGACCAACGGCAGCGCGGCAATTGTCTATGCGGGACCTGACGAGGTACTTCCGTCTATTCGCCTGGCGCGATTACGCGACGGTGTTGATGACTACGACTATCTCGTGCTGATGAAAGAGCGTTGGCCGAATCACCGTTTGCTCGCGGAACTGCGACAGCGGGGGTTGGAGGTCTGCCGAACGCCGGGAACATTGATTCCCAATCGAGAACTCATGGGAAATACCTTGGGGCGATAACGGCCGACGCTGGCATGCCTGGGCAAACAAGGAGCGCGCGATGGCGTGGACGATCAGTGCCTTTGCTGACGAAGCGGGTAATCCCCTGGATGAGCAAGTAAGCGCCCTTCAGCGGGCGGGCATAACTTTTATCGACCTTCGTCGACTCGACGGACATCTCATCACCGATTTGTCCCAAGACCTTGCCAAACAGGCGAAGCAGAAGTTGGACGACGCGGACATTACCGTGCATATGCTCGGCTCGCCGATCGGCAAAATCGATGTCACGGACGATATGGAGATCGACTTGGCGAAGCTTCGGCATATTGCCAAAATGCGCGATGTTTTTGGTTGCAACACTTTTCGTATCTTCAGCTACTACAACAGAACCGGGCTCGGCCATGATGAATGGCAGCAACGATCGATCGACCACCTGAAGCAACTGATTGACCTCGCCGACGAACTCGACCTCGTGCTCTACCATGAAAACGAAGGTGGCATTTTCGGCGACAGATCCGACAACGTTCGAGTCATCGCCGAACTGCGATGCGATCGATTCAAGCTGATCTACGACTTCGCCAATTACCTCCACACAGGGGAAGCAGGATGGGAAATATGGCGCAAGTGCAAGGACATCACCGACGGCTTCCACCTCAAGGACCGGCGAAAGGACGGAGCGCATGTCCCGATGGGGCAAGGTGAGACCCATGCTCGTGCGATACTTGAAGATGCGGCCAATTCAGGTTGGTGTGGCCCCTGCACGATCGAACCGCACATGAGCAACTCCGAGGCTGCCTTCTCGCACGGAGCCGGCGCCCGGGTGTTCGCCGACATGCCGCAATCCGAGTCGTTCCACATTGCCGCCACCGAGGCGATTGCCCTGCTGAACACGCTGAGAAACAATGGGTGCTGAATGGGCATCCACCGCCCCGGGATTGAGCGACTCCCGCAATCGATCCCGCTTGAGCGTCCGGATGATGCAATATTGTAAGGTGGCTGCCGCCTATGCAAGGCTTTGGTCTGCACGCTGACGGTGTGGCGTAATGCTTCAAGTGTAAGGCATTCAGCTGCTTTCCCCGAAACAAGAACGATTAAATGTCTCCAATACACGCACGTACACATCATCAGGACATCCGCATCGGTACGTTGGCCGGGCGGGGCGAACGGACCGCAGCTTACATCGGCGAGATCCTGTCGCACGGCTTCGAGAGCTTCCAACTCAACTTCCACAAGCGCAAGCCTGAAGGCATGGACCTCAAGAAACTGGCGCGGCAGGTGCGAAGTATTATCGACGAGGCTGAGTCGTCGGCAGTGATCAGCTCCTTCGGTATCTTCGGCAACCCGCTGCAAGACAAGGAACACGTCAAGCAACTCAAGCAGGCGATTGATGCCTGCGAAACGGCCGGCTGCTCAATCGTCGCCAGCTTTGCCGGGGCACTGGACGGTCAGCCGGTGGAAGAGGCGATCAAGCCGTGGGCGAAGGTCTGGCGTCCACTGGTCAAGCGGGCCGAGGATCGTGGTGTTCGGCTCGTGATCGAAAACTGCCCGATGGGCGGGACTTGGCACGCCGCGAACTGGAACATCGGCTTCTGCCCTCGGGCATGGGAAATGATGTTCAACGAGATCAATTCAGATCATTTGGGCCTGGAGTGGGAGCCGGCGCACCAGATGATCCAACTCATCGATCCAATCTCGCAGCTACGCCAATGGATCCACAAGATCTATCACGTCCATGGCAAGGACGCATCAATCGACTGGAACCGCCTGCGGACGCACGGCACCCATGCCGGTCTGCCCCCTGTGATTAGCCGACATCCTGGCTTCGGCGACACGAACTGGACCGACGTCATCTCCATCCTTCGGCAGCACGGCTATCGTGGCTTCATTGATATCGAAGGCTGGCATGACCCGATCTACGCCGGTGATTTGGAACTGACCGGCCAGGTGCATGCGTTGAATCATCTCAAGCACTGCCGGGGCGGCGATTTTGTTGAGACCGTCAAGTGACAGACCGTCGAGCATGAGCGTTGAGATCCGGCACTGTTCTACACGGTGCAAGGCATCATTCAGAAACGCAACCGGCGCTTCACCGACGAGAAGATGATTGATCTGCTACGACAGCTGGTGCAGAAGTACACTAAGGTGTCGGGCTATCTGATTGATGAGATGGACGGCCAACCCGTCGGCGGCGTGCTACCGCAGCCGGTTCGGAAGCCTGGTCGAAGCATACCGCCTGGCCGGCTACCAGCCCCAACAGGATTTCACCTACGTGCAGGTCAACGTAGGCGCGATGTTGTACCGCGGCACAACGTCCGCCAGGCCCACGGTCAACTGCGCCTCAAACAACTCGGCAATCCGCTGGGGCGAAGTGTGAAGGGTGTAACGTCCGCACATGACCATTCATCATAGGAACTGTACGAGCCGAGGCAGCGGCGAAACATTCAGTTGCCACGTCAAACTGGAGCGGTGCGGTTTCGAGCCCGTGCCGGTAGACTGACGAGCGTATTTGCGGCCGGGTCACGATCATCACAAAGGGGGGTTCATGTGTCAGATCATGCCAGCCTGTCGGACCACAAGCGTCTCGACCAGCTCATCCAGGCGAATCATCCGTGCATCGCGATCTCCACGTTCGAGAAAGATGAGGCGATGACGCTCGTCCGTCAGGTCGGCATCGACCGCGGGCTCGACCCGTGGGTGTGGAGCCATGTACGCGGTGTGCATCACGGCCTGCTCGGAAACAATCAGGATCACGTTCGCGACACGGAACACCCCGCGGCCGCGCTGTACCACCTGCAACAGAAGACACACGAGCGAGTGGCCGGCGGTGGTGTCGGCCCACGCCACACCGTTCGAGTTGGCATTGCCCGGCGTCACCGAACTGGAGGAAGTGGTGCGCTCCACATTGCGTGAACTGCACCGCCAGCGGCCGGTGAAAATCGACATCACCCGTGGCGAACTGCGGACGATGGTCAAGAACCTGCGTGGTCTGACCTGTCGGCAGGCCGAGCAGGTGATCCGCGATGCGGTGACCGAAGATCGGCAGTTCACCGCCAACGACATCAACCACGTGCTCGCCGCCAAGCGGCGCACCATCGGCGGCAGCGGGCTGCTGGAGTATGTCGAGTCGCCGATGAGCCTCGACGAAGTCGGCGGCCTGCGTCGGCTCAAGCGGTGGCTCAAGCAGCGGCAGGGGGCGCATGACGAGAAGGCGAAGCAGTTCGGCATCAGCCCGGCTCGCGGTGTGCTTATGCTCGGCGTGCAGGGGGCAGGCAAGAGCATGTGGCCTTCCTTGCCTGGCGATTGCCGACAGCGGTATTGGTTGCGCTGGGCATCCTGTCGATTGCCCTGCCAGCGACGTGCTGGGGCGGGTTTGGGCTGACGATGCCATACTGGCCCGACGACGTGACGGCAGGCATGGCATACGAGTGGGGGGAAGGTGCAATCGAAGAAGTGCACCAGGAGTATGCCATCTACCAGGCCGGCTGGGTGACGCAGTTGCCGCACCGGGTGATGATGGCCTTGTACCTGCAGACCTTCATGCTCGCTTTCCATAGCTTCTGGTCGCTCACGGGCCTGATGTTTGTTGGTATGGCGTTATACAAATGTGGCTGGCTGACTGGGCGGGCCGCGGGGTGGACGTACGGCTTGGCGATCGGACTGGCCGTGGGCAAGGGCCTGCCGATCATCGGCGCAGGCGTGCTGTACAACCTCGGCCGTGACTGGGACCTGACATGGTCGTTCGTCGGCATGCAGTTCAACTACTGGGGCAGCTTACTGGTTGCCGGCGGCTGGATTGCCATAACCGTACTGGTTGTTCGTTACCAATGGCTTCCACCTGTGCGCCGCGGGCTTTCCGCCGTGGGGCAGACGGCATTGAGCAACTACCTGTTTCAATCACTGGTCTGCACGTTCATCTTCTATGGCCACGGGCTGGGCCTGTTCGGTGATGTGTCGCGCGTGGGCCAACTTGCCGTGGTGGGGCTGGTCTGGCTGATTCAGATCGCCCTTTCGCTCTGGTGGGTCAAGCGATACCGCTTCGGCCCGATGGAGTGGCTGTGGCGATCGCTGACTTACGGCAAGCGTCAGGCCCTGACGCAGTCGAGATTGGGGTGATGTGTTGCCCAGTAGGAATGAGCCAGGGCCCCTTACTCAAGCGGCAGGCAAGCACTGAATCGTGATGTATGCCAGACCTCTTTGACGCGTGTAATGATTGCCGCTTCTTCCGCTGATACACTTCGCCAATATGCCCTCACTTCCGGGACCAACTCGTCCGCCGACATTCACTGAAGCTATTCGGTTGTTCATGCGCCGGCTACACGGCGAGGCGATACAGGACATCTGCTGTCGTCCACCATCTGAAAGAAGCGCTCGCGCTGCACTCCCGTCATGTGCCGACTGAACATCAGCAGTGTGGAGATCGAGGCGTTGTCCGTCAGCAACGTGTCGACCGCTGCTTCCACGTCGGCCGGACTGAAGCGCTGCTGGTAATAAAACACCAGTTGCTGGTGTGTACCGGGGCGTCCCTTGCGGGAAGCGGGCACGGTGGGGGGTGAGTACAGTCAACGTCTCATTGTCTCGCTTGGCCTGTACGAACGACAGCGCGTCCGGGCGATCGTGTTCGTCAGTAACAATGGCCCAGCCGGCCGCTTCAAACAAGGCAGGTTCGCTTCGACGGTGTCGTCTGGACGATCAACGACCGTTGTTTTGACCATGTCCACCTCAGCCACATCGACCTCGACTTCACACGGAAGCGGGTCGATGCCTTGCAGGACAAAACTGTGCTTGGGCGAGCATGGGTGGGTATATTCGTGTTCCTGGCAAGATGGGCGGTTAGGATTAAGGTGGAACCTGCCGCATTAGGTCAGGCAGCACGTGTATGGGATTTCAGAATGAATGCGTTTCTACGCATCGAGCTTACAACGACGATGTCAAACTATTCAACAGTGATCCCAGTGATTACGGCTATGAGTCTTCTGCTCTTTCTTGGCTGTGCGGAGAATGGAACAACCTACCAGCATACATATTCCTACGGACACCTTGATTTCATCGGACGTGAATCCAATGGGGGAATTGTCTTCACATCGCTGCGGTGGGGGCCGCCTGCTCATGCTCAGCAGGACCACATCATTATCGGCGAGTTGGAACTGCCGCTGAAAACCCTGTCGCAAGATCAACTGCGGAGTTATGGGGCAACAGAGTCTTCAAACGACAGTCGCACTCTGTTGTTCGAGACCCCGTTTCGAGAGGATCCTTTTTACAGGATGAGCTTTACATTCGAGGGAGAAAGTTTGCAGTCAGCAGGGTTTCAAGCATCCAGGTTTGTACTTTCGGGCCATTCGCTCCCGGAGGGGAAGACACTTCTTTTGCTGACAGGTGCAGGTAAACGAATCCCGCTGCCCATAACCCAGCACAAGTTGTTGAAGTTGCTTGGCCCCCCGGATCAAACAGATCAAAGGCGTTTATACCCTTGATCACGTCGGGCGATGGTGTTGGCGACGGCTTGGCGCAGATGGGTCTTTTACTACCCACGACCGTTGTTATGAACATGCCGACCTCAGCGACCTCGATCTCGACTTCACAAGGAACCGGGTCTATGCCATGGAGGACGACACTGTGGGCTTGGGCGAGCATGGGTCAATTGTACTCAAGCGGGGCATTCAAGCGTCGTCTGCTTGACTGGTGTGACCGCACTCGGGACATGGGGCATCGGGGTTTCCTTGCAAGTTATAAGCGCAATTCGCGCATCGACCGACGCTGCGAAGATAGGCTTCCCGTCTATTGAGCTTTCCCGCGTAACTCAGCAGACAAAGCGCTAAACCCGCTATTACAAGCGGTAGGGGTAAGAGATAGAAACCGAAAAGCCGTTCGTTGACGCCGTACATCGGCTCGAAGGCCGCGATGATCGGCGAAGCGGCACTGAAAATCAGCAGTCCACCCCAAAGCGCTGGTAACACATACTGTTTATTCAGACGCCGTAGCAGCATCAACGGGGAGAGAGCGAACAGTGTGATTGGGATGGTTGCCATCAGTAGCAATTCTGGCTGCATGAACCCGAAGATGAAGCCAAACAAGGCGATCTGGAGTCCGACGATCGTCATCACCGCGCCTGGTGAAATCACTTCACCGTGATAAGCCGGTAATACCATGACGATTGCTCCGACGCACCACGCCGTAACCAACAAGCGGAATCCGTAACTCCGAATGGTGTGTTGCTTCAAAATGATCCCTCAATCCCATGTCGCATCATTTTATCGAAGGGATTTCCGCCTTTACGATGCCACCTCGCATGGGAGCGGGTCGATACCTTGGAGGACAAAGCTATGCACCTGGGCGAGCATGGGTCGAGTATAGCGGGAGGATGGTCGAACTTACCACCACAACAGCGACTACCAGCGGCCATCCCGAGAGAGCAACAAGGAAGTGTCTCCGGTTTCATCGAGCCACTGGAATCCTTGCGACTCAACGGTGAACGGTTCGATCAGACCGTGGATGTTATCCCAACTCTGGCGGCGCAAAATCCATTTGAAAACGTTTGGCTGTGGCTCCGCCACGAACCCTTCGTCACGCGGCCCCGTAGCCAGTGCCAAACGAAAATCGCCGATGGATTCCACCCAAGCTTGCGCATGCAGAATGAAGCAAGCAACCTGACCGCTGGCTAACTGGTTACACGCTGCTTGGAGCTGTTGTGCTTCGGCAGCCGTAAAGTTGTAGAGGCGTACCAGCGGACAGTCTGGCGAGCCGTCTTTCAGATACTCGACCTTCATGTGGGCTTCGCCTCCCCGCCTGTTAGTAAGAGCATCCGGCGGAATTGGGCCTTTTGCTACCAACGACCGTTGTTTTGATAAGACCCCGCTCAGTCACATCGACCTCGACTTCACACGGAAGCGGGTCGATGCCTTGGAGGACGAAGCTGTGGCTTCCGCCGAGCAGGAGTAACGCGCTGGAGAACAGTCGTGGCATCGATGGTCGAACCTGACGAGCGGCCTATTCAACAACTGCGTTCTCCAGAATGGAGAACGTTCGCTGCGCGCAGTCAATCTGGGCGAGAACACCGTAGGGCAGAACGAACATCGGATCCGTATGGCCGAAATCCATGCGGGTTAGGATCGGTAGATGCGTCAGGCCTTCTTCCTCAGCGACAACCTGCAGAATCGCCTGTTCATACTGCTCGAACTGTTGTGGGGGCACGCCTCCGCCGGGACGGCCCACGAGGATGCCAGCCAATTTTGAGAGAAATCCCATAGATGCGTAACTGCGCAGCGCGCTCTTCATCGTGCTTGGCGGCGGCGCATCTTGAGAGGTTTCCAGAAAAAGTATGGCGTCATCCCAGACAGCGTCAGGCAACCAAAAGGGCGTGCCGCGCATGCACTCGACCACCTCCAGGCAGCCGCCGACCAGCCGACCTTCCACGACGCCTTGTCCTTGCAGAAATTGCCATGGCTCGGAAGGATTCAGCTCGCGTGGTCGATGCTGGTTTTCAGGCACAGCCCAGTCCAGTCGCTCCACCGTCCAACCGTCGTCATTGGGTGCCACAGGCCCGAGCGGTTGTGCGGAAAACAATGCCTGGTGAACGGCCGCCCGCGTGTAGGGGAAGATGCCGCCGTTCTCGGCGAAGCCAGCCATCACGGACGGTCCGTAAAACGTTACCAGCCCGGCGTGAAAGCACATCCAGTGCGTGATCGTGGTATCGGAGTATCCCATCAACACTTTCGGATTGCTCCGGATCACCTCAGGGTCGACATGGGGCAACAGACGAATAGAATCATCGCCTCCGATGGTCGAGACGATGCCGTTGATGGCGGGGTTGGCAAATGCTTCCATCAGGTCGTCGGCCCGTGCTTTCGGGTTCCGGTGCAACCAATCAGGATCGCGCAGAGCGTGCCGCGTCTCGACAACCTCAACATCGAACGCTTCTTGCAGTTGCCGCTTCCCTGCTTCGTAGCGATGTGGAAACTTGCCTGGCCCTCCCCATGACAATGATATCGCAGCGATCCTGTCACCATGGCGGAGCTTCTTCGGTTTGATCATGCGGCGGTCCTAACGTTGATGTGGTTGGCCAGACCTCATTCATCATCGAGAAGTGCAAAACTGGCGCAATTGGGTCTTATGACCCCACGATGCTCGTCTTGATTAAGCCAACCTCAGCCACATCGACCTCGACTTCACACGGAAGCGGGTCGATTCCTTGCAGGACGAAGCTGTGCACCTGGGCGAGCATGGGGGGAGTATACTCCTCGGAGACTGTGACGGTTAATCGACCTTACAACTCTCGGAGTTCCTTCTCTAGCAGTCGTATCTGTTTCGCCCGTCCCGGATTTGAGGGACGTGCTTTGAGTTTGGTGATAGCCTGCTCAATCGCATGCCGACGGCGAACACGTGCCAGGTGGTGTTCTTTACCTCGCTGTGCAGCTTCGTTGTTCAACTGTTCACGCAAGTCCTGCCATGCATAAACGTCTCGTTTTGGTGGAACGGGGATCTTATATCCCAGGTAGCGGCACATTCGACCGCAGGACGGGCATGGAACTTCCTGGTTGTAGTGTGTTGGGCGCCGAACCGCCTCACGACAGTCGAAACATACCCAAGCGGCGTTTCCCATGTCTTGGCCCCCTTGAGGCGCGGCGAGTGAAGCCGTGCTTTTTGCTGACCTTGACGGAACTGGAACTTTGACTATCAACGACGGTCGTCTTGACCATGCTCACCTCCGCGACATCGGCCTCGACTTCACACGGAAGCGGGTCGATTCCCTGGAGGACGAAGCAATGCACCTGGGCGAGCATGTGCACATTCTAACCTTAGCGTGAAACTTGCTCAGACGCCTCGGTCTTGGATTGACGCAGCGGTCTGATTATCCCTGCATGGGAGGTGAGCCGGATTGCAGGCCACAAGCCAAATAGCAACACAAGGAACCAGTAAGGGATGGCGATCCATTGCAATGTAGTGCTGCCGGAGGCAACGGGGAGCTCTACCACGTCGTAGTCGAAGGCGAGCCAGTACCAACGTGGCGGTGCTTCCAGCACGCTGACGGTTACTTCACCGCTTTGGATTTTGGCGTCCAGTTCGCCCCATAACTCTTCCTCTGAAAGAAGAGGTGCTTGCTTGTCGTGCGGTTCTGGCGGCGGCCACTCAGTGACGATTGAGAACGTGATGTGTCCGCGAAGCGATTGGGCACCAACGGTAGTTCGGCTTGTGGCTGATGTGCCTGCAGGCATGTCGAACATGATCGGCCACCACCAACTTGTGATGAATCCAAGGAGGCTGGCGATTGTGAAGATGACACATCCAGTATGCACTAGCCGGTAGGCTCGTCGCATGAATACCCCCTGATGCGTTGCGGTCATTACGAGAAATGGCGAGTTGCACAGATGGGCCTTATTTGCCCCATGACCGTCGTATTGATTAAGCCCTGCTCAATCATCCGAGATGCGCCAGCATGAACATCAGACACGTCGCGAGAATAGCGAATACGACCGCCAGTGCCAGCCCTTGCATTGATCGGTGTGGGACGACCAGCGTCGAGAAGTGCAATGCACTCTGGCCGCTGCGACTGGCGATGGCCTGCTGGATCGGGGCGAAGACCAACTCAGCCAGCAGCGCACCATAGAGGACGGGCGACATCGTGACGGACAGCCCCGGGCCGATGATGCTCGGATCATCCAGGTTGGCGAATATCGTAATGAGGCCCCATAGCAGCCCGATCAACCCACCGGCCCAGGCCAGTTGGTAGGCGCGGGCGAAAACCAGCAGGTGGGCGACACAGCTATCGCGGTCGATTTCGCGTGGAAGCGTAATAGCAACCGCCATTGCATTGAGGATGGCACGCGGACCGAACGATAGCCACAGACCGCCGAGGAGTACGCCGATGACCCAGAGCATGGCGATCGGGTTGAGGAACGGCCGGGCGTCGCCGGCAAGCAGGACGAGACCGACAACCAGTGCGACGATGATCGTCAGGCCCACCGGCACATGCAGCCAGTGCATCGTGCGTTCAGTGGGGAGGTAGGTTGTCGGATCGTCTGCACTGAACGGGCGACCGCACGCCGAACAGCGGGACGCATGCGTGTCGGCGAGCGAGTGATGGCATTCGGTGCAATGCATGGCCAACTCCAGAATTGAGGACGAGTGGTCCGTCGTGATGCGCTTCAATCCCCAAACATTGCCGCCAGCCTCTACAAGGTGGTCGCAGTTTGATGAACTGTTATACCCGGTCCAGCAAGGTGCATTCGCATCGCCGGTCCAAGGCCCATACGAGGCCGCGGACAGGTGGGGCCGAGCGAAACAATTTTGTTCCAGCCCAGTCCGGCGTTGACAACCGCCCAAAGGTGGTAGCGGGCGGCGCGGTGAACGGGTGACATGGGATCGACCCGCGTAAGGTCCGACCTCCAGCGGTGCGTTACGAGAAAGCCCGCATCGTCGCCAACGACCAGTGCGAGCCGGCCTTGGAACGACGCGGCATGCACGTGCATGGTTCCCACGTCGAAACCAACGCCGAGGTAGGCGAACATGCTGTGAAGCCAGAAACCCGCGACCACGGCAGCGATGCACGCCACCGCGAGCACGGTTCGTCGGCACGCCGGTTTGTGATGACGGCTACGACGCATTGGATGACTTCGGATTGGTTGTCTACCACCGTCGGCGGTGCCCCTAAACTGAGGGGCGGTCATTCGTCTTCACGTGATGGCGTCTGGCGGGACTGCAACGGCACGCTGCCAAGGTCCAGTGGCTCGCGGGTGTAGTCATCTTCGATCGGCTCGATGACGAAGTTGCGACCGGCTTGGCCGAGGGGCTCGCTATAGCTTCCTGAAGGCTCGTCTAGCGTCACGCTCAGCGTGTACTCGCCTTCCGGCACGTCCTCCACGCGGAAGCGGCCGTCGCTGTCGAGTTGGAACTGGAACAGTCGCCGTTCACGTGCCAGCCGCTGCTGATCGGCGACGAACGCACGGCCTTCTTCCGTCTGTTGCCACTGCTGGTACCACGCCTGGCGCTCGGTCTGATCCATGGTGGGCCAGTCCTCGGGCAGGGGTGGCTGGGGCTGCTTTCCCCGGTTCGTGATGAGGCCGCGTGCCTGGGGCCAGTTCACCTCACGATCGGCGTCCTCGGGCAGCGTGATGCGGCTGACCACCGGCCGGCCTTCGCCGCCGATCTGCACGATCACTGTCTCGTCCGGCTCGGTTTGCACCCGCAATGTATGCGTCGCGCCATAGGTCTGCGGGCCCAACTGAATCCACCGGCCGACGCTTCCTTCCCCGGCCCGCACACGGTCGAGCGCGAAACGCCCCTCCGCATCCGTACTGCCCCGACCGCTCCAGTGCATGTGGGCTACGGCACCGGCGTCGCCCGGCATGCCCGAGCTCGGCGGATCGGCGGAATGCACATGCACCGAGTCGCCTTCGACCGGTTCACCACCAAGCATCACACGGCCTGCCACGCGCGACCACCGGGTGAGCTGGATGCGGTCCACCTGCTCCAGCGCCTCGCCGTGCACGTCGGCGTAACCCTCCGCGTGCAGAACGAGCAGGCGGACATTCGGGGCCTCGAACGGCGGCAGTTCGAAACGGCCCGCGTCATCCGTCTGAGCCATCACTACGTTGCGGCGCTGGTACGAGGCCACGCTGCCATTCTCGATCTTCAGCCTGCCGCCGGGGCTGAGCACGAACATATCCGCCCACCCCGCCGGCTCATCGTCGGCGGTGTGCACCATGCCGGTCACGGGCTCGGCCCGCTCAAGCTCAATGTCGTAGCGGACCGCACCCTCGTCGGCGGCGACGGCGAACAGCGAAAGCCCAACTATGATGCTCAGTACGAGCACGAGTGTCTCGATCAGTGAAAACCCGCCGTTAGGTGATTTCAACATGCCATGGCCTCCTTGTTCTTGGACCACCTACCTACACCTGCCGTTCGAAGAAAATGGTGTCTGTCTGAACGGTCCGTTATGGCGAAGCAACTTCTTCCTGAGTGATTGCTGCCTCTAGCTGTTCGACGATCCGGTTGACTTCCTCGTCGCTGAAGTTACCGGTGATCTGGCTCCGGCCCGCGATCATGGCCTGCAAGGTTGGAGCGGTCAGCACCTCGCCGTCGAGCACGATGGCCATGTTGTTGCCGACGTTGGGGCCGGTGAGTGCCCGCATCTGTTCGCCGCCGGCGTCGTCCAGCGCCACGCCGATCGCTGGTCGGCCCTGCTGATCCTCTGTCACCAACACCTCCATCAGCCGCCACTGGCGTTCGCCATCGACCACCGGCTGCATGACCAGCGGCTCGCGGTTGGCTACCAGCAGGTACGTCCGCCCCTCGTGCTCGGTGGTGATTACCTCCCAGCCTCCAAGGTCCAGCCCTTCACGCAGCGGGAACCAGGCAAAGGGCACGTCATGCCGGCGCAACGCCTCAGCCCCGGCCTCGACCAACACCTGTCGGGCCAACTCGATCGCTTCGTCAACGTCGATCACCTGCTCCCCATCATCAGCCCCCATTGCCTCGGCCATCTCCAGCAACGTCTCCCGCGTCGGCACGATGCGGAACTGCAATGACATGTGCTCCCTGACGCCAGCATTGTCACCATCTTTCTCCGCATCCTGGTTTTCCGCGTGAACATGAATGCCCTCCTCATCAACCGTCACCGACTTAGTGTGCGACAACTCCCGTACACGAGCGGGCGTGGAACTGGTGCTTGCATGGCCAATGAGTATTCGTTCGAAAGGTTCATACGTCCCCTTCTCGGCCAGAACACGCGGGCCGACGAGACGGGAAGGCGGGATTCCCTCAAGAGTCATAGTCGCCGGAGGCGCTCCATTCACCGCCCAATCCGGCAGCCGGCGATAGTAATAGCGGTCCAGATCCACTGGCTCGTCAAGGTACGGCTCAACGTCTGCCAGTCCATCCGGAAACCGCCCCTCGTGCTTGTCCCGATACATTTCCAACGCATCAAGCAGTTGCGTTATCTGCTTCCGACGGACGTTGAACTGATCCCGCGTATCAGCATTTGCTTCGCGCGCTTCTAGTTCCTCAATCAGGCGGTCCAGACGTTGCACCGGCTCCGCACCCTCGCCCAGATGCTCAATCCCCTGTCGCTGCTGACGGAGGTTGTCGCGTTCGCGTTGCCGTAGTGCTTCCGGATCTTGTCGGACGATCACCACATCGCCTGCCTGCAGTCGGGGATTCTCCGCCTCTCCTTCGATAAGGTCTTTCACGCGGATACGCGGCAGCCGGCGTTCACTGCCATCGGGCTGCTGACGCACGATCTCGATAACGGCAGGCACCCCCGTCCACTGGACGTTGTCCGCCGAGGCGATCAGTTGTAGCAGCGTCATGCCGTCCTCCGGCAGCACATAGGCACCGGGCCTGCCGACCGGTCCGGTGATGTAGACGACCTGCCTCGCAGGCTCCGCACCAGCCGCTGCTTCGAGTTGCCCATCATCATCCTCGGCAGCAGCCAGTTGCAACTGTGCCTCGATCAACGCCTGCCGCGCCTGCTCCACGTCGTCCGGCGACGCCCGGCCCGCCTCCATCTGCTGCTGAACACGCTCGAACTGCCGCTGGCGTGATACCACCAGTTCCCGCAGCAGGTCCACACGCTCCGTTGCCGCGTCGCCCGCATCCGGGGCCTCTTGGTCAGGCTCGGCCGGATCATCGGCCGTCTCCGCTTCCGTCGCATTCCCCTGCTCAGCGGCCCGCACGATGATCACGTCATAGGTTTGCAGTTCAGGGGTCTGCGTTTCTCCATCTATGAGCTCGGATAATTTCGTTCGTGGCAGGAGCCTTACACCTTTACCGTCTGGCTGCCGACGCAGCACTTCGATCGACATGCCCCCATCCTCTTCTATCAGGTTGCCGGTCGACGCCACCAGTTGCAGCAAGGTCAGTTCGCCATCATCGGGCAGCACATAGGCCCCCGGTCGCTGAACATCACCCACGATGTAAACCCAACGAACACCGCTATCCTCATGGGAAGGGGCCTCCGCCTCCGCCGCCTCTCCCAGTGTCACGCGGACTACATCCCCGGCAAGCACGGAACGAATCGGCGGATCGTTCACGGCGATTCGCGGCAAAGGCACTCGTGTGACAGTGTCATTTCGATACCAGTCGATATAGCCAGGCTGGTCCAACTGATATTCATCCAGCCCAGCTCTTGCGAGCAGTTCACCGACCTCAATGCCCTCCTCCGCGATGGTGTAAGCGCCTTGCTTCGACACTTGGCCGAGAACAAATGCTTGCGGGGTGCCCCTGGTGGCTTGTCCATCAGTGGGCTCAGGCGTTGAGCGAGCATTGGCACTGGTGGGCAAGGCTACCGTGGCATCCGGTGCCCGCGTCCACAGGCCCGCGATGTGTCCCTCGTCATCAATGACGACCTTCAGGTCGACCGCATTGCGTTCCCACCGCAACGGCACATAAATGGCGTCGTAGCCGTTCTCCCGCCGATGGTACGGCTCACCCCGCCCCTCGTATTCCCCACCCACCTGGTCAAGTTGTAGCCACATCGCCTCCAGTTCCTGCGGCGAAAGCTGTTCTCGCATGCGGTCGTCGAAGTGCTCGCGAGCCTGTTCAAAGTTGCCCGTTTCCAAGGCGGTGACGAGTTGGTCGGCCCGCTCGATCATCGCGGCACGTTCGGGAACGGCGTCGGGAAGCATGATGCGAATGACATCGCCGGGTTGAATCGCAATGTTGTAGCGTGCGTGACCGTCAAGCAATGTATCGTACGGCACGCGGATCACGCGAGGTTGCCCGCCGTCACTGGCCTGGCGATAGATGTGGATGAAGCGAACACCGGACGGTACGCCACGTGCGGCCGCCAACGCATCGAGCAGACGGTAGTCCGGCCCAGTCAGTTCAAATGAGCCGGTCCGCGTCCCACGCTCTCCACTGCCGGCGGGGCCGATGACGACGAATCGCTTTTCGGTCTCGCCCGCATGTTCGTATTCAAGATAATCGGTTTCGTGTCGCTCTTCGTCCGCCGCTTCCTGCTCGACCACCTGCACGCACGCCACCGGCACCGCCACCGCCCCGACCAGCGTGATCGTCAGCGCCACGCCCAGTCGGCTCATCGCCCGGCGGTTGCGGTGCTGGTCGAGGATGGCGACGAGGCGGCCGTCGAGCTTGCTGCGGCGGGCCATGGCGATGCCGGCGTGGGCGGCGAACAGGCCTGCCTGCGGACCCGTCGCGATGTCCAGCAGGTGCTGGGCGTAGTCGGCCGAGTCGGTCTCGTGCAGCAGCACCATGTCGTCGCAGGCCTGCTCCCGCTCGATGAGCATGCGATGCGCCGCGAGCCAGATGAGGGGATTGAACCAGTAGATCGCGCACGCCAGTTGGCTGAGGATCTGCGTCAGGCAGTCCCACCGCTTCACGTGAGCCAGTTCGTGCAGCAGCACCGCCCGCTGGCGATCGGCCGACCAGTCGTCGGCGTCTTCGGGGACCAGCACGTTCGCCGGCGCGCCCGGCCAGGCGCCCCAGGTCATCGGCATCGTCCGGCACGGGCTCTTGAGCAGCACCACCTTCCGCTTCAGGCCAAGGTGTTGCGACAGGTCATGCAGCAGCGTCTGCCATGGGTCGACCGTGATCGGCCGGGCGGTGCGGCGCAGGTGCAGCAGGCTCAGCCAGCCGAGCAGCAGCGGCAGCAGCGCGAAACTCATCCCGCCCAGCCAGACCCACGGCAGCCAGTGCCACAGCACGCTCGACCACGAGGGGGCGGTTGTTTCGGCATCGTTCGCGGGTGCGACCGTGGCAGGAGCCTCGGGCAACGGGGCCGGCCCTTCGATGCTCGCCGCGCCGGCCTCGGCCCCACCCCCGGAAGTGAGCGGGCCCGGCTCACGCACGGCATCGTGCGGCGTGATCGCGCCGGCTGGGGGATCGACGTATGAGGGGCCCGCCGACGTCACAGCCGGTGCGTCAACCTCCCGGTCCGCAGCGGGCTCAGACGTTGGCGACGATTCGACCCACGTGAGCGTCGGCGCGGCCGGCAGGATCGCCAGCCCCGGCAGCAGATAGGCCAGGACCGGCAGGGCCAGCACGCTCGCCACCGCCAGCGTCCAGACGAGGTGTCGGCCCGCCGCCGAGCCGCGGCGCATCAGCAACGTGATCAGCCACGCCAGCCCCAGGATGAGGCTGCTCTTGAGGGCAAGGTCGAGGGCAAGCGGCACAAGGTTTTCCATGGACAGGCTCCCGGAGGGGAAGTGGGTGAGCGGTAGGGGATGGCGGCCGGACGGTCAGGCTTTCTTCCGCCGGGCTTCGTCGATCATGGCTTGCAGACGATCCAGTTCGTCGGTGGACAGCTTGGCCTTGTGCGTCGCGAGGTGAGCGCCCACCGCCTTCTCCAGCGAGCCGTCGAAGAACGTCTGGATCACGTTCTGCAATGCGCTCTGGCCGACGCGACTTCGTCGGGTCTTCGGCCGATAGACGTACTCCCGGCCACACTTCTCGCGCGTCACCAGCCCCTTGTCGCCCAGGATCTTCAGCAGCGTGCGGACGGCCGTGTGCGTCGGCGGGTCGGGCAGCCCCGGCTGAATCTCGTTGACATTCGCTTCGCCGCGGGCGTAGATCACGTCCATGATCTGCCGTTCACGGCGACTGAGGTGCTGGTGCTGATCCCGGCTCATAAGGCAGGCTCCACGGCGGTACAGTTTCACGATCCTCCAAAATTTTGGCGTGAAGGTTTCCAGAAAGCAAGCAGAAAATCCAAAATATTGGTGTGTTGAGCCGTGAGGCCACCGTGGCCGGAGCAGCGTGCCGCCCGGCCACGGCACGGCGTGGCATCAAGACCAAGCTGGCGAGAACCCTTACGGCTCGCGGTCGGATTGAACCGTGGCTCGGTAATCGAGAGCTTGCAGATGCATCATCTTCTACCCGCCACTTCCCACCGGTAACCCTCCTCCGAGTTTCCTCGGAGCACTTCAATTCGGCCGGACACCGCTGCCGGGAACCTGAATATCTCACCATCATTGACGATGTATTGATCTGAAGGTCGCGGGGGTGACGGTTGCATTCCCGCCAAAACGAAAACGGCGATTGCAAGCAGGACGATCGCCTTGGCGATACTTCTGTTTTCCATGGTAGATTCCTAAAGTAGCTGCGCCGTTCCAGTTCCACGCGGCCAAGCCCCCAGTAATTCACTGAGCACGCAGGGCGGCCAGTCGTGCTTCCAGTGCATGTTCACTGATCGTCCGAGATGTCATGCGTCTCGGGTGCAAACTGTGATTCGATTTTCAACTGCTGTCCGGCTTCAATTTCCTTCAGGAAAAAGATGTTGGTGTCATACGGATCGCCTGGCCGACGCCCCCGACGCAACTGGGGACCGAGATGAGGCTGATCCGGAGCCACTTGCAGCGGCCTTTGCAGTTGAATGGTCGGCCGCTGTTCGAGTTCCTCAATACGGGCTTCCAACTGACCAAGCTGCTTCTCAAGCGCAGCGACCCGCTCGTCCACGGCAACCGTTACGGCCGCAGGGCCGGCTGACGGCACTTCCGCGGCCACGCCCCACACAGACCCCAGGCCGGCCACGCACGCCATGATGATTAGCAACGATGCGTTCCGCATGATCAATCTCCAGTTGCAAAAGAATGTTAAACAACACGCTGCACGCTTGGGGTTAGACGGCAAACGCCGCGTGCAGTTCCCTGTCATGACCAACACGGGCAGACCGGGACCATCGCGTCGGCGCTCGGGCAAACGCGGATTTCATCATGCCAACCTCCGGAACGGGAGACAGGTGCATGCCAAGTACACCCGCAGCCCGCACCCCAGCGCATGACAACTACTGCGCTTCACGACCTTGCAAACGGTCGAGCACCGCCTGCGTCCGGGCGATACGCCGGTTCAATTCCGCAAGATTCACGCCAGGCAGTTCACGCTGAGCCTGCAACGCCTCCAACCGATCCTGCAGGACGTGAGTCCGGTGGTCGCGGTACAACCCACCGTCCCCAATCAGAATCACGTCGCCGGCCTGAAGTTGCACATCCTGATGACCGCCGGGCGCGATTGGAGGCTGAAGATGCCGCCGCCGCGCCTCCCGTTCGCCCGGTCCACTGCGCACCAACTCGGCCCGCCAGCGATTCGGCAGATCGTCAGCCAGTTCACCCAGCAATTGCGAGAACATCAACACCTCATCGGCCGGCAACGCGTAGGTCTTCAACACATCCGTGTGGGTGAGTACATAAACAACTTCTCCCTCCGCTCCAGCGGCTCTGCGAATCTCCGCGATCGAGCGCACCCGACCGGCCACCGGGTCCTGCTGGGCGAAGAAGCCGACGATCGGCTCATCCACCGCCGCCACCCGTGCCGCGTAGACGACGCTCTTGACCACGGTCCCTTCGCGCAGCCACTGTCCGCGCCAGAGCATCACGTACTCGTCCGTCCCCAGCGTGGTCGGCTCCGCCAGGTGCTGCCACTGGAACGTGGCGTTCGGCGGGATCGCCGTGCGATAAGCCGAGCTTTCACGCCGTGGGCCGTCCGCGTGATCCCGCCGCAGGGTGGCGGTGAAGGTCAGTTCGTCGGCTCCGAAGCCGAGACGAAGGCTCAGCGTCTTGTGATCCACGTCATCGACAAGTTTCTGATCACCGCCGCCGCCGTGCTCGCGCAACTGCCCGTTCTCATCGGTGATGTACCAGCCACGGACGAGCCGCACATGGTCGGGCAGATCGAGCTGCCACGTGATCACCATCTCACGCTCGTCCGGCCTCAGCGTGTGGCGGCGAATGTGACCATGAGCCTCGGCGGGCTCGCCCCCCGCATTGATCTCCTGCAGTCGACCAAGCGGAATGCTGGTGATGCGAATTTGCTGGTTGTCGCCCGCCTCTGTCTGACTCAATGGGCCAATGAGCAGGAAAAAAGCTTCGCCATCCGCACGCACCAGCACCAGGTGTTCCCCCTCCTGGACTTCCACACGATGCAACTGGTTTCGTTCCGCCGACCGAATCCGCTCCTGCACTTGCTCGGCCACATCACGGCGCGTCATCTGAGCGAGCAGATCGTTGGCGTCGCGATAGCGCGGACGCTCCGCCGACTCGAACGGCACCACGACCGCCCCGCGCACCGTCACCAGCACGTTCGCTTCGGGCATGTAAAGATCGCCGGCCTCGGCTTCACGCGCCAAGGCCTCGGGCGACGCATCTACCGGCAGGCCGTGCCGTTGCAGGCTCAGGTGACGCACGTCGAACCGCTCCGGCGAAAGGTCCAGCAACAGCAGCGTGCCGAAGCGGTCGCGATTCGGCTCCACCAGCGGCAGATGTGTGACGAACCTTGTGGGAAAGTCCCGCCGATCTTCAAATGCCGGTCGATCAAGGTCCGTTGGTAAATCGTGACCTTGAGCGTGATCCGGCAGCGGCCGCACCGGACGCTCCCGCTCCGCTTCGTCCATGCGAAACACCGGCTCCGCCGCCACCCGCACCATGTAGCGGATCGTCCGCACCACCTCGCCGTCCCGCACCCATTGGCCTTCCCACAGCGTCTGGTAATTCTCTTCCTGCGCTGCGATCATCTGATCGGCTGGCAAGGTCCGCATGCGAAGTCGGGCACCTTCGGGCACACGCCGCCGCGTGCCCATCGTTTGCAATGACATGGGCGCTGCCTCGTCATCAGCCGCCGGTTCCATGCCCGGCAGCTCGATGCGACGACGCGTCCCGCCGGTCAACACGAGTTGGTCGCCCTCGATCGCCACGTCCAGCATCAGCGGGATCGTCCGCCGGTTCGGCTCGCGGATGACGCCGCCGCTGTCGACGCGTTCCCTGCTCGAGCCGTCGGGCCCATAGCTGGCCCAACCATGCAGCACCGTCACATCACGATCCACCTCCAGCGACCAGCGATATTCGGCAGGCTCATCCTCCGCTCCCGCCGCCGCGTCGAAATCCACCCACCCCTCGGGATGTTCGCTGGTCAGGCGGATGGGCCAGGCGTTTGAGCGAACCTGGTCTCGCAATGCCGCGTCCGGGGCTGCTCCTGTTACCTCATGATGGTAATTCTCCACCAGCTTGTACTGCACCTGCACGCCGCCGGTGTTGGTGAAGCCGGTGATCTGGAGCACGCCAACCGAGCCGGCGCGGGTCTTGAAGCGGTAGGTGAGCGGCAACTCACCTTTGGCATCAAGCAGGCCGACGGTCGCCGGCTCAAGGTGGGCCAGATGATTGAAGAAATCGACAAGCGTTCGCGGGTGATACTGATCCCACGCACCGTCATCCACCGGAAACGCCAGAAGCCGATGGGTGAGAATTGGATAGGCATCATGTGTCGGTTGCTGCTGGTTGCGGATCAGGTCGATACCCGCATCCTCCGCCCATCGTGTGAAGTCCGCCGAGTCGGCCTCGCGAATGTCCGGCTTGGGCATCGGTTGCTCGCCGGTGTCGAGATCGAGAAAACTCAGACGATCGTTCTCACTGCGTCCGTAGGGTTCGATCGTGTGTTCAATCACCAGCCCGAAAGCGGGCTCGGCGTCGCGGTGGTCATCCTCAGGTTCCAGGGCTGACACCTCCTCATCCGTCTCACCTTCAACCGAATCGGCCTGTCCCACCACCACCTCCACCTCCACCTCCGTCTCGTGCCCCGGCTGCAGCGAGACGTTGCGGAACTCGACCCAGCGATAGGGGCGGCTTTCAACGGAAAGCGTGTCTAGTTGCTCCAGTGTCAGGCCATCGAAGGTATAGCGAAGGCTCTGTACATCTCCGCCGCGCCCACGCCGTTGCGGTGAGGCAATGTGTTGATTTCCAGCGTTGTCAGTGGACACAAGGCGGACCGCTCGATCCATGATGGCATGAGAAACGTCGATGACAACCGCATCGCCACGCTGCTCCGGCGACGTGACGACGACCGGCTCGGTGGTGTTCAGCACGGTTGTTCCGACAGCGGTCCAATCGAGCGTCCAATGCACGACTTCGCGCCAATCGCCGTGGGCCAGTCCCAGTTGCAAGTCGATAGCCTGCGTATCATCGTCAATTCGCGAAACAACAAAGCCGCGAGTGGTAGGGTATTGGTCCGATCTGGCCCCCGGCGCTCGCACTTCTGTGACACTTGTGCCTGCGGGACCCCGTGCGACGAGGTCTAGGTCTGGATTCGAGATCTTCACCGCAATCTCGTAAGGCCGGTCCTCATTCGACCATGTTCCCAGTTCATCATAAGGAGCGTCATCCAGACGCTGTCCGTCAGGCGACCACCATTCGCCATCGTCGGGACGGAAGTTCTGCGCCACACCCACAAGTTCAACGTGCACATCATCGATAAAGGTCGCCCGGTACGGTGGCTCGTCCGCCTCGGCCAACGGTTCTGAGCTCTCCGCGGACTCGACATCCGCCTGCAGCATCGCCACCGGTACCGCCACCGCGCCGATGAGCGTGATCGTCAGCGCCACGCCCAGCCGGCTCATCGCGCGGCGGTTGCGGTGCTGGTCGAGGATGGCGACGAGTCGGCCATCGAGCTTGCTGCGGCGGGCCATGGCGATGCCGGCGTGGGCGGTGAACAGACCTGCTTGCGGGCCGGTGGCGATGTCCAGCAGGTGCTGGGCGTACTCACTGGCCTTCGTCTCGTGTGTGAGCACGAGGTCGTCGCAGGCTCGCTCCCGTTCGATGAGCATGCGGTGGGCGGCGTACCACATCAGCGGGTTGAACCAGTAAACGGCACAGGCGACCTGTGTGAGCAGTTGCGTCAGGCAGTCGTAACGCTTGACGTGGGCCAGTTCGTGCAGCAGCACGGCTCGCCGCCGCTGGGGCGACCAGTCTTCGCTGTCCACCGGCACAAGCACCGTGGCAGGCACCCCCGGTAGGCAGCCCCAGGTCATCGGCATGATCGGCTGCCGGCTGCGGCGAAGCACCACCGGTCGTTGCAGGTTGAGTTTTGCTTGCAGTTCCCGCAACAGGTGCTGCCAGCTGCTGGCGGTGATCGGCTGACTGGTCCGCTTGAGTCGCATCAGGCCGAGAGCGCCGAAGACGATCGGCAGCAGCGCAAAGCTCGCACCGCCCAGCCAGACCCACGGCAGCCAGGCGAGCATCACACGCCACGTCGGCGAAGCTGGCTCTGCCTCGGCCAATGTCATCGGGGCGGACTCGGCGGGCGCATCGTCGATCGCTTGTGCACCATCTGTCGGTGAAACCGCTGGCCCTGCCGGTGCCGGAACGGAGCGTCCATCGCCAGCGGGTGGCGGTGCGTCGGCAAGGATGCTGCCATCGTCGCCGGCCGCCGGCGCATCAGCGAAGGGTGTGGGTGCGGTGTCGGTGGTGTGCGGTTCAACCTCGACAGTGGTCGGCAACGTCGGCAGCACGGCCAGCCCCGGCAGCAAATACGCCAGCACCGGCAGCCCCAGCACGGCCGCGATCGCCGCGGTCCAGACCGTGTGCCGGGCGGCGGCCGAGTGGCGGCGCATCAGCGCGGTGACGATTGCCGCCAGCAGCAGGATCACCGTGGACTTGATCGCAACGTCGAGCAGAAGGGGCAGAAGGTGCTGCATGGGAACGGCTCCCCGGTCAGTGGTGGATCATGGCGACAATCGAATCACAAGTGGAAAGCGATGTCAGTCGCCCCGGTCGCGGGCGTCGTCGATCATCGGGTGCAGCCGTTATCGCTGCTCTTTGGTAAGACTCGTGGACAATTACGTCAGTGCCAGAACACCCCCGTCCCGTACAGCAGCCGCTCATGCATGTACGGGGCGGCATACGCACGGAAGCGGTAAACCAGGCCTTCCCGGGCCCGCCGACGCAGGGACGATTCGTAGCCACCTTCCCGGCTGAAGCTGCGGTAGTTGGGCAAGGTGAAGTTCACGTCCTGCATCAGGCGCTGGAGCCGGGAGACTCGGGCAGGCTCCAGCAGTTCGCCCAAAGACCACGCGGCGAGTTGTTGCAGATGGGCGTCGTCGCTGTCGAGCAGGGCGATCAGGCCAGGCGTGATGTCGTAGTGGCCGGACCACTTCAGGCTGCGCACTACCGTCTGGCTGATGTACCGCTCCCGCGTGAAGGCCGAGAGCAGCAGCGGGCCGGCCTCCTCTTCGCCCAGCAAGCCGACGCCCATGATCGCCGCTCGCTGAGCGAGCACGGAAACGCGTGTCGAGCCAGAGACATCTTCATGAAGCTGGTCCACATCCACCTCCTCCACCGGCGTCAATCCCATGTTGCTGGCGAGTTGGAGGACGACGGGGTCACGGTGCATCCCGAGCGCCAGGATGATGTGGCCGGTCAGCAGAGCTTCATCAGGACGTACACGCCCGGCCGCCTCACGCAGGATCTCGTTGGCCAACGGATGCTTGCTGAGCCCCAAGGCCAAAGCACAAGCGGAGCGGAACTCGGTGGTTTCGCTACGGTCGTTGAGATAGCGTTCGAGCCGTTGCAGCGGACGCCGCTGCTCGCGAACGGCACGATCGTGACGGTGGGCAAGGTCATCAGCGGCGAGGGCCACACCTCGTTCCGCGAGCAGCCCGAGACCAATTGCAGCCATGGCACGATTGGGGTCGAGCGGCCTTTCACGGCGGCGCAAGTGCTCATAGGTGTAGCGCATGGCCATCACGTCCATGAACAGGTCGACATCACTCGAACCGCCGATTTGACCGAGAGAGACGAGGCCGAATCGAACTTCCGATGCGCCTCGGTCCTGCCGCACCAGCGTTCCGTGAAACCAACGGCGGTCATAGAAGGGATACCGGCCGGGGTCGCCACGCAACTGATCACGCTGCTCCTGCGGCACTTCTGAAAATGAGCGAAGAAGGTTGCGCCTCGCAAGCGATCGCTCGTAGTCGTCAGCTTCATCATAGAACGCCAAGGCCATCGCGGCCGCATGGCGGATGCCAACAATCGGAGGAGCATACTCACCGTGCGTCTGGTAAGCACCACCGACCTGCCGAATATGCAGACGGTGCAGTCGCGGCAGGCTGTGAATCCGATTCGCCTGGCCCAAATCCAGATAGATGTCGGACAGCAGTTGCTCGTTGGCTTCGTCCTGGTTCTGCCCGATCGCCAGGATTGCCTCGGATACCAGTTGAGCATCGCCACTTTCTCGCACCACCTGCTCCATCAGTTCCACCGTGCCCGGCGGATTGTGGATGCGAATTGCCCATGCGGCGAGCCGTTGTGCCTCGACTGATCGACTGGTGGTCATTACCTGGTGCAGCCGTTGCAACACCTCATCGGGCGGGTCGGTCATCAATCCCACCGCGACCACCCATGCACCCAGATCATCTTCATTGTTGAACGCGGATGGCAGGTCGGGATCGAGCATGTGGCCCCGGGCAGCCCCGTCATCAAGCAGCCCCAGTCCCAACCATGCCACCTGTCGCACCTCGGGGTTGGGGTGGGATGTCAGTTCGATCAGTCGCGCTGTGGCCTCGCCGGCCCCGACCTTTCCCAACGCCAGAGCCGCCTCTGCCACGAGCCGGGTGTCGACCGCTTCGGTCGCTTCGAGCAATGCCCTTACCGCATCCGCACGCCATTCCTCTGGCGAAGCCGCGATGTCGGGCACTTCGACCTTCGACAGTTGGTTCGCTTCCCACCAGTGCACCCAAGACCACCAGTTTTCAAGCCAGCCGTTCGGGTTCACCTCGGCCTGCTGAGTGTGCTGGGCGTTGGCGTCGGGAATCGTCGGGCACGACATGTGGGCCACGGACATTCCCAGAATAATCAAAAGCATGCGTACCGGAACACCCACTCGTCGGTGCGACGTTTGTTTCGACATCATGGCCCACCCGCTTCCTGATGAGTTGCTCGTGCCCGGACACGACCCCCGAGCGATAAAAAATCATTGATCGTCCTTTCGCCGATATCCACGATCAGTCGCCGCGGTCGCGGGCGTCGTCGATCATCTGGTGCAGCCGCTGCCGCTGCTCTTCAGTCAGTTTCACCTTCCGTCCGGCCAGGTACGCCCCGAACGCCTGCTCCACCGAGCCGTCGAAGAAGGTCTGCACCACTTTCTGCATCGCCGACTGCCCGGTGCGTCGGCGCGGGGCCTTGGCCCGGTACAGATACTCCCGCCCGACCTTCCGGCGGGCAAGCAGCCCCTTGCGATCGAGGATGAGCACCATGTTGCGGATCGCCATCGACGTCGGCGGGTCGGGCAAATGTTCCTGCAACTGATTGACGCTCAACTCGCCCTCGGCATAAAGCGCGTTCATGATCTGCCGTTCCCGGCGGCTGAGGTTCTGGTGCGGGTCCATGGGTGCTCTCCTCGAAGTTCCACAAGAAAGGCGGACGTTGCGGTTGATGGCGTCGTTCAGTGCGCTACCTTTTTAACGCGCTAAGATATGCAAGGCAAGACCTGGCGCGAGATTTTTCGCGTATGATTTTGCTGGCCATTTCACCAATTTCACGGCAGGATTCGGAAAAACCGGTGCGGGTGGTGTCTTACAGGTAGAACCGAGGAGGCGGATGAGCGGGATTGAGCCGGAAAGCCTGGCCCGATGGTACGGCCGATTCGCTCCGGCGCTGCTGCTTTATGTCCGGCAATGGCTCGGTGCGGCGGAAGCCGAGGACGTGGTGCAGGAAGTGTTCGCATCGCTGATGCAACAACGCCAGCCGCCTGCGTCGGTGCAGGCCTGGCTGTTCCGCTCGGCTCGCCACGCGGCGCTCAATGCTCAACGTTCACGCAGACGGCGTACGAGTCACGAAGCTCGCCTTGCCGCTACCGATGCGGGTTGGTTTCAGGCGGATCCCGGCCAGGCGATCGACGCCCAACTCGCCGAGCACACGCTGGCCGACCTGCCCGACGAACAGCGCGAGGTGATCGTGCTTCGGATCTGGGGCCAGTTGGGCTGGCAGGAAATCGCAGACCTGGTCGGGCGACCGACCTCAACCGTGTTCAGCCGATACCAGAGCGGCTTGCAAAGTCTCCGGCAGCGATTGGAGAACCCATGTCAGAAACCAGACGATTGACGGCAGAGCAGCGTGAGCTGGAATCGGCTTTGAGTGGCCTGCAGCCGCGCACCCCACGACGCGATCCGGCGGTGTTGATGTTCGAGCTTGGTCGACGCGCCGAGCGACGACGATGTCGACGGTGGCAAGCGGGCGTGGGCGGATTGAGCCTGCTGGTGGTATTAAGCGTGAGCTTGCACGTGACGAGCTTCGTCCGGCCAACCACGGGCACTGGTGTGATGGCAGAGCAGGACGAGGGAGCTTCCCCGCAACTCGTGCAGGACGAACCCGCTGAACGTCTGCCTCAACCGCAGCAACACGCCTCGACGAGGAGTGAGCGGGGGATGGCAGAGCCTGTGACAGATCGAACCTGGTCCTGGCGGACCGCCGTCTCCGAGGACGCGCAAGAGCGTTCGACCGAACATGACCACAGCGTCGGTCATCTCAGCCGTGTCGTGCAGGAGCACGGGATCGACGCCCTGCCCGAGCCGGCGTTGCGGTTCAAGGTCGACCCATTGAATCTGTCTTCGTCGTTGTAGCGCGATGAATGGACACTGGAGCACGAGTCATGCATGAACAATCCTTGATGATCAACCGGCGTGGCTGGGCAGTGATCATGGCGGTCATGTTCAGCATTCTGCTGCTGACGTCGGCGGAGGCCGAGGAAACGCCGGAATGGCTGGAACTGACCGTGACCCCTGCGGCCGAGCCAAGGCCGGCGCTTCAGTACCGCTTTGTTCACCGGAGGAACGAGCGTCGGCACGGCAATGCGGTGCCCATGTATGCCCGAGCCATGATCCATCTTGGTAGTACTGTCGACTGGGAGGAGACCGGGCCGCGCGTGCGGGACTGGCAAAACCTGCCGCTTGAAGAGTTGCCAGTCGATGAGGTGCGTAAGGTGCTTGGTCATCATCAGGTTTTTCTGGACGAGGCCTCGCTTTACGATCATGCCGAGTGGGAAACCGCCGCTCAGGAGCATGGCATTAGCGCCCTCCTGCCCGAGCTGGGGCAGATGCGAAACCTTGCTCGGCTTGTCTCGCTGCGAACTCGGATCCATATTCTCGAAGGCGATTACGAGTCTGCGATCAGATCTCTCCGCACGGGCTTCACGATGGCGACCCATGTGGCGGAAGAACCGATTGTCATCAACCACCTGGTCGGCATCAGCATCACCGCGATGCTGACCGAGACGGCTTACGAGTTGATTGCCTCACCGAACAGCCCGAACCTGTACTGGGCTTTGGCGCAGGTGAAGGCCGAGCACATCGACACTCGGCCGGCCATTGAGTTCGAGAGTTATCTGATGTACTGGAGTTTTCCCGCGCTTCGCGATCTTTCAACCGTGCCGATGAGCCTTGAACAGGCCGACCGTCTTTGGGAGGAGATCTTCACCTCGCCGATGGCGGCCGACTTTGGCGGCGTCATGTGGGAACATCCGCTGCCTGCGATGGGGATCGGCATCACCGTTTACGCTGAGGCAAAGGCACGACTGATCGAGCTTGGACATGACGTCAAGGCTGTCGAGACCATGTCGGTCAAGCAGACCCTGCTGCTGCACTGGTTGATCGAGTTCGAGCATTGGGTCGACGAGATGATCAAGTGGCATTCCCTGCCTTACGCCGACGCGTGGGAGGGGCAACAGCGATCGCAGCAAGCCTTTGAACGACACCAAGCACGCATGTCGGCCGCAACCAATCCGTTTCTCATGAGTCTGCCCCACTTCGACGCTGCGCGTGCCACTGAAGAACGCTCACGCCGACGGCTCGCGCTGCTGCGATGCGTCGAAGCCATCCGCATGCATGCCGCCGCCAATAACGGACAGCTTCCGGAATCGCTCGATGACATCACGATCGTGCCTGCGCCGGCCGATCCGAGCAACAACATGCCGTTCCGTTACGAGCTTCAGCCGGATGGCAGGACGTTCACGCTTCAGCCTGCCGAAACTGACAATCGCCGCATGGCTGTGCGATTCAAGGAAGATCGCCTGCGTGTCACCGTAGAGCCCCAAGATCAATGATATTTTCCCCACGGAGCAAAACGATGCGACGACAGATATTGCAACGGGTCGGCGTGCTGGCGGTTCTGCTGACCAGTGTCACAGCGGCTTTTGCCAGCGATCGTCACGATCCGCAAGCCGCGGCCGCGCTGCTTGAGCAATATGCCGATCCGTCGACGGTGTTCATCGGCCGGATCACGATCTCTGAAATTGACATTCCCGCGTTGAAGGAAGAGATCCGCCGAACAGTCGAGGCCAGCGGCCTCAATGAACGCGAACAGTCGCTGTTGCTTGGTGGTCTTCCGTCGGAACCGATGCGCGAGGCGGCTGCGGCCTGGTTCGAGGCGCTGGCGGCGGAAGGCGGGAATGAGATTTACGTGCTGCTTTCGCTGACGGACTTTTTCGTGAACATGGAGCCGTCCTTCTTCGTGATCGTGCCCACTGCCGAAGAAGTCGATGCGACGCGCGTGCGCCGGCTGCTGTTCAGTGGCGATGTGCATGGTCGGGAAGTCGCGGATGAGCAAGTCAGGCACCCACTATTGCCCGGCTGGACGACGGAGGTTTTTGATGATGCGGTGGTCCTCGCGATGGGATCGGCGCTTACCCGCCTGCGCGAACAGTCCGGCCATGCCTTGCCGAACCTGGCCGAGGCACTGGCGGCGGTGGAGAATTGGGCGGTGCAACTGCTGATCGTGCCGACAGGAGACACGCGACGGGTGATGCGGGAGCTGATGCCGGCCATGCCCGACGGCACGCGCCCGGGGGCGATCGTGGATCGCGGCATGCAGTGGCTGGCGATGGGGCTGAACCTGCCGCCGGAGCCGGCGCTGCGATTGCGTGTGCAAGGTGAGGATGCCGAAGCGGCGCGAGACTTGGCGGATCTGATTGCGCAGGTGCAGCCGTTGCTGGAACGCGAAGTCGAGCGCGAGGCGCCCGCGATGGTGGGGCCGCTGTCGGCATTGCTGGAACAACTCGAGCCAACGGTGGAGGGCCGACAGTTACGGGTGGAGCCGGATGCGGAAGCGTTTCGGGAGGCTGCAACGACCAGCGCAGGTGTGTTCCTGCAGGTGCGGCTGGAGGCCGTGCGGATGCAGTCCCGCACCCAGTTGCGAGGGCTGCACCAGGCCTCGGTCATGTGGGCCCAGGGGCAGCAGCCACGCGAGGGTGAGCAGCGCCGACCGATGGCGTCGGATCCGGGCAAGCTGCTGTTGGGGAATTACTTCACAGCGGAATGGGTCCTGCATCCGCTTGCGGACATGCGTGTCCCGTCTGATTTCAACGCGTGGCCGGATGAAAGGCGGCGGCAATGGGTGAACGAGCATGCCTCGTACGTACTGATCCCGGGCCTGGTGGAGGATCTTGACGGCAATCGCGTCGCCGGCTTTGAGAAGCCGGAGGTTACCGACGCTCGCCACATCGCTGTGGTGTTCAACGACAACCATGTGCGCGACGTGCCCCTCGACGAGGCGCGGGCGTTGATCGAGGAGCAGACCGGCATGACGCTGGAGGAACTGGCCGAGCAGCAGGCACGCGCCGGCGTGGACGAAACCGACGAATAGCGCATTGGTCGGTGTTCAGCCGTTTCGATTAACACGACCGGGCTACTCAATCAGGCATATGTATCCGCTTGGGTATGGGTATTGGCGCACAGGAATCTGCCGGTACACTTTCTGATTCAGTCGATCTTCCGTTCATACCGGCGCGGCCGCCAAGAAGCCTGTCGGTGTCCGCGCCTGCGCGCGTTGTGCAACAACAAAGCGTTCTCGTCCTCATCAGAGGAAAGTGCCATGCCCCAGATCGTGGTCGAAAACCTGCGCAAATCTTTCCATATCGCTCAGCGGCGGCCGGGCATCATGGGGGCCTTGGCGAGCGTGGTCCGTCGGCGGCATCGTACGGTGCACGCCCTCGATGGCGTGAACTTTATAATCGACCGTGGGGAACTGGTGGGCTACATCGGTCCCAACGGGGCGGGCAAAAGCACCACGGTCAAGATTCTTTCGGGCATCCTCGTGCCCACGGCCGGCCGATGTGAAATCGAAGGCCGAGTGCCGTGGCGCGAACGCGTGGCGCATGTACGCGACATCGGCGTCGTGTTCGGCCAGCGAACGCAGTTGTGGTGGGACTTGCCGGTGATCGAGTCGTTCGAACTGCTGCGCGACATTTACCGGGTGCCGCACACGAGCTATCGTCGTACGCGGGAGGAACTGGTGGCGACGCTCGATCTGGCGCCGCTGCTGGATGTGCCGGTGCGGCAGTTGAGCCTGGGGCAGCGGATGCGGTGCGATCTGGCGGCGGCGTTGCTGCATGAGCCAAGCATCCTGTTTCTGGATGAGCCGACGATCGGCCTGGATGCGGCGAGCAAGCTGGCAGTGCGTGCGTTCATCAAGCAGATCAACACGCGGCGCGGCGTGACGGTGATCCTGACCACACACGACATGGACGACATTGAGGCGTTGTGCAGTCGGGTGATGGTCATCGGCAACGGCAGCGTACTGTGCGACGGCACGCTGGCGGACCTTCGCAGGCAGGTCACGCGCGAGCGGCACCTGATCGTGGATCTTGCCGAGGCCGACGGCTGGCGAGGCGAGCCAGGCTGGGGCCAGCTGATCGAGCACGCAAGTGGACGCGTTCGGCTCGCTTTTGATCCCGACACGCTGTCCCCGGCCGAGCTGATTGCGCAGGTGACAGCGACGCACGCGGTGCGCGATCTGTTCGTGGAAAATCCGCCCATTGAACAGGTCGTCACCCGGCTTTACGAAGGCGGTGCGTAATGATGCGAGCGTACCGGGCGGTGCTGACCCTGCGTTTTCGCGAAGTGCTGCAGTACCGGGCGGCGGCGTGGGCCGGTGTGTTCACGCAGGTGGTGTTCGGCTTCATCATCCTGATGGTGCTCAAGGCGTTTTATGCATCCAGCGAAGCAGAGCCGCCGCTGGGTGTGGGGCAATTGCTGGCGTATGTCTGGCTGGGGCAGGCATTGTTCTCACTCATGCCGTGGAACGTGGATCGCGAGGTGCAGGCGATGATCCGCAGTGGGGCGGTGGCATACGAACTGGCGCGGCCGATGGACACGTACACGCTGTGGTTCTGCCGCACGACGGGCTGGCGGCTGGCGGCGGTGTCGTTGCGGGCGTTGCCGTTGCTGGTGATCGTGGCGGGTGTGTTTCCGCTGGTGGGCATGCATGAATGGGCGCTGCCGGGGCCGGCGTCGTGGCTGGCGTTGGGCGCGTTCGTGGCGGCGATGGTGGTGGCAATCCTGCTAGCGGTAACGATCACAATGCTGATGCATGTGGTCATGCTCTGGACGCTGGATGCCGAGGGGATCACCCGAATCGCCCCGGCCATCGTGATGCTGGGCGCGGGCATGATCATTCCGTTGCCGCTGTTTCCCGATGCGGTGCAGCCGCTGCTGATGGCGCTGCCGTTTCGGGGTCTGCTTGACGTGCCGGTGCGGCTGTACAGCGGGCATATTCCGGTGAGCGAAGCGGCGGCCCATCTCGCGCTGGGGTTGGCGTGGGTGGTTGGCTTGGTCGCGCTCGGACGATGGATGATGACCCGCGGGCTGCGGCAAATCGCGGTGCAAGGGGGCTGACGTGATCAACGGCTTACAGCTTTACATTCGCCTGCTGGGCACGTCGGTTCGCTCACAGCTTCAATATCGCGCCAGCTTCCTGCTGGCGGCGAGCGGACAGTTTCTCGCCACTGGCGTGGAGTTTTTGGGCATCTGGGCCTTGTTCGCCCGCTTCGATCAGCTTCAGGGCTGGCGGCTGGCGGAGGTGGCGCTGTTCTATGGCACGCTGAGCGTGGCCTTCGCGATCGGCGACGCGCTGGGCACGGGGTATGACCGCATGGGGGCGATGGTGCGTAGCGGCGACTTCGACCGTGTACTCGTGCGCCCGCGTTCAACCGTGCTCCAGATCATGGGCATCGAACTGGCCATGCGCCGCGTGGGTCGACTGCTGCAGGGCCTGATCGTGCTCTGTGCGGCCGTCTACGTGCTCGACATTACATGGACGCCCGCAACCGTCGCCCTTCTGCTGCTGACGATCGTCGGTGGCGTTTGCCTGTTCCTGGGCCTGTTCGTCCTTCAGGGCACGCTGACCTTCTGGACCGTCGAATCCGTGGAGGCGGTCAACGCCTTCAGTTACGGCGGTGTGACGGCCGGGCAGTACCCGATCACGATCTACGCCGACTGGTTCCGGCAGTTTTTCACCTTCATCGTGCCCCTGGCATGCGTGAGCTACCTGCCGCTGACCCTTGTGCTCGACAAGGAAGACATCCTCGGCGTGCCCCCAGTTCTGCGAGCATCAGCACCCTTGGTCGGTGTCAGCTTTCTGTGGCTCGCGCTGAGCATTTGGCAAGTGGGCGTGCGACGGTATAAATCGACAGGGAACTGAGGCACGTGTTTTTGAGGCTGGTCTGCGAGCGACATACAACAGGCAGTTACAGACCGATGACTGTCTGGCGCGTCGCCGAAATCGGTCATCCGCGATATGCTTATCGCATCACGTGCAGAGGGATGCTTCATGCAATTGCAGGCACTGTCGGTCGTGGCTCCATGGGGTCACTACATCGCTGAGGGACGTAAGCGTGTCGAGGTCCGCTCGTGGCGCCCGGGCGCGACGCCGATACGCAACCTGCTGATCGTTGAAAATGATCGCCGTCTGACCGAGCCTGGCGATACGGACCCGGCCGGGCGTGCGGTGGCAGTGGTGGATGTCGCCGACGTGCATTCGTGGCGACCGGATGAAGCCGAGGCGGCTTGTTCGACTTGGGAGCCTGGCTGGTGGGCGTGGACGATCGAGCACGTTCGGCCGATTGCGGCGCCGCTTCCCATGCTCGCGGCGCGAAAACTGTACAGGGTGGACGTGGATGAAAATGTTGTATCGAAGCACCTGAACAGGGCAGATGGTGAACCGTACGCATCTCCCACGGCGATGACGCAGAATGATGCCGACGCGGTTGTGCTCGTGCCTTATGACCCCAACTGGCCGACAATGTTCATGGAGATGGCGAACTCGTTACGACACCGCTTCGGCGACACGATTGATCGCATCGAACACGTCGGCAGCACTGCGATCCCAGGCATGAGCGCCAAGCCGGTGGTGGATATGCTCGTTGCCATCCAAACATTTGAGCAGGCAAAGCAACTGATCGTTCCAGCTCTGGTTGGTGAAGGCTGGGACTACTGGTGGCGTGATGATCGCCCGCCGGGACACATGATGCTCATCAAGCGCGATGCGAGAACCGGGGTGCGAACACATCATGTGCACATGGCGCCGTTGAAGCAGGCGGCGCTCTGGCAGCGAGTAACGTTTCGCGACTACCTGATCGCCCACCCGGCCGAAGCACGCCGGTATGAGCAACTCAAGCGTGAACTGGTGATGTGTCTGGCCGAGGATCGCGAAGCCTACACCACGGGCAAGGGGCAGTACGTTCGGGCCGCAACTGCGCGGGCCGTGCAATGGGCGGAGGCGACTGGTCGCACTTGATCGTCACGAAGTGGACGAGCGGTGGACGGCAGCGGGTGGTAAATCATGGCGAAACCAATCCAACAACGCGACATCCATGCCTGGCAACCGCTGAGCGTGCCGGAGGTGGTGGCGGTGATGCGAGGTGCGACCGTGCCATGGTGGATCGCCGGCGGTTGGGCGATCGACCTGTACCTCGGTCGACAGACGCGGCCGCATGGCGATACTGACGTGCTGGTCCTGCGGCGGGACCAATTGGCCATTCAGCAGCATCTGTGTCGTTGGCATCTGTACAAGACCGGCCAACCCACGCCGTCAAGGCTGGCACCGTGGCCCGAGGGCGAGTTCCTCAAACGGGAAACGGGTATCAACGATATATGGATCAAGAACGAAGTGGGTAGGCCGTGGCGGCTGCAATTGATGTTCATGGAAAGTGAAGGCGAGCGGTGGGTGTTCCGGCGTGATGAGCGCATCGGCGGCCGCATCGACGAACTTGGCTGGCAGACGAGCGAGGGTGTGCCGGTGCTGCGGCCGGAGATTCAGTTGCTGTACAAAGGGCGGCTGGCGGATCGGCGTCCCAAGGACGATGCCGACTTTGCGGCCGTGCTGCCGCATTTGGCTACGAGTCAGTGGACCTGGCTGGCGAAGGGGTTGAAGCAGCAGTTTGGCGATACCCATCCTTGGCTTGAGCGACTGTCGAAACAAACGTCCGGACCGTCAGAACCAGATTAGCGTCCAGACTTGAGCAGCCGCGAAGCCAACGTCGGCAGCAGCGCGGGCAGCGACGCCTCCCGTCGAGCGAGGGGCATAAGCAGGTTACGCCAGCCCTCTGTCGCAGGTTCGACGCATGTCAGGCCGTAGTCATCGTGCTCATGACGAATCTGCCGTTGGGCGGTCTCGGACCCATCCACCTGCTCGATATACAATATCGTGGCAACCCGCACCATGATTTCATCCAACAGGAGCGGCCAAGGCGGCGTATGCGTGGCCAGGTATCCCTTCAGCGTGAGTTGATCTCGCAACGGTTGAAGGCGTGCTGCGAAGTCGGGGCACTGGCTGGAGGCATCGGCCCAGAGCGTATGGGCGAACTCATGAAAGATGATGTGGCCGGTATGGCCCAGATGCAGACGAAAACGAAGCGCGACCTCTTCGTTCTCCGCGACATTCGGCGGTCCCAGGCAGCAGTAGGCGGTGCTCGCGTCACCCGGGCCGAAGGCGGTGGTCGCGGGGGCTTCGGGCACCGGGATAAGTCGAAGGGGTGTGCCCGTCCTGCCGAAGATCGAGGTGATGCTCTCCGGGATTCGCCGATGCTTGAGCACCGCTCGGCAATCGTTGACGACCAGTGCCCATTCCGACGCCTGCTTTCGCCACAGGCCCGGCAAGTCGGTCGCCAGCACGAAATCGTAGAGCCGGTCGAGGTAACGATCCGCCAGCATGTGCTGGAGCGTCTGGGCTCGCAAGTGTCCGGCCGTTCCACCGCGAGCGACCGTCACTTCATATGCCGATTGATTCACCGCCCATCGGCCTTCTTCCTGGCTCAAAATCGCCGCAAGGAGAAAGTAGGTACTGAAGTCGCCCACGGATTCGTACTGCGCCCGCGTCAAGCGCACGAAGGGGTGATCTTCATGCATGGCCAGAAGGGCTCGCACCTGCTGCCGGATCGGATGCTCTCGCCATCGCCGACCATCCGCGCCGCGAGCGTTGACGTCCACCCAAGGCGTCAGAAGGAGAATCGCCGCGATCGCACGAAAGCGGTCGTCGACAGTCACGTCGACCTTCATAGGCGGTGCGTCGCTGTGAGGGCTGCGCAACCGGGCGTCCTCGGCACGCTCCGTCCGCGGGTTGGTGTGTTTGTCCGTGCTCATACAACCCCTGCGTCTCGGTGTTGCACAGTTCGTTTCGATAATGACGCCCATCGTGACGACAATCAAGCGAAATGATCGGCCGGTGGCGTTAGACCGTATGGCGGCGAGGGCTCATCTACCGCACACTGTCGGCAAGCCAGTCACGATAGGCGGTGACGGCAGAATGATCCCGTTCGTGCGTAATGCCCACGTTCGCGTGGCGGTCAAGGGCGTCGATGGTGGTGGATTCGCTGATCAGCAGCACCCCGCCGCCGACCAGGCCGACCGTGAGGGTGGCCATCGCCAGCCAGGGCAATGCCGAGCGCACAAGCGTACGGCGGTACATCGCCGTTCGCTTGCGCAACTGGCTCAGCCGAACCACGCCCAGCAGTGCCCATGTGGCGGTGAGTACCAGGGCCGCGATCATGGGCGTCAGCGGCGACGAATTGCCGTGCCGTGTTGAGAGAACAGGAATATCGAACATCAGCACGCCCAGGCCGATCACGCACACAACCGTGACAGCATGCCACCATTTGGATAACGCTGCGACCGGCAGCCCCTGCCTCGCCATGGCCCGTCGCACCAACATAGCGCCGATCAGCACCACGCCAAGCGCCGCGAGCAAGCCTGCCGCGCTGGCCGCTGCGATAGTCGGGACGTCCATCATCCAGAACCGGACAGCGTAAAACCCAACCATCACCGCAAGGACAACTCCGGCAGCGACGGCGATCTCCAACATGTTCGGCCATACCAGCCGCGGCCGTTCGCTGCCGTCGCGGTGACGCAGCAGCGAGACTATCGACGCCAGCGCGGCGCATGCGGTAACCGCCAGCAACATCCACAAGCCAGTCAACAACGCCACCTGAGACAGCCACACGCGTTCCGCTCGATCGATCCACACCGCCCCGGTCTGGTCCTGCCGGTTCATTCGCATCAGGTGAAGCGGGCTGGACAGGGGCGGCAAATCCACATGCAGTGTCTCGCGGAAGCGGGTGTGTTCATGCAGCAGGGCGTCATACACGGCCTGAACGTCGGCAGCTTCATCATCCAGACCGGCCTCCTCCAGCACATGCACCTCGGCGCTTAAGCCCAGGGCGGCGATCGACGAACCAGTGAGCACGATGGTCAGCAGGCCGGCATCCTCCACCATGCGAACGCCAACGTGCTGAACGTGAGAGAGAAGCGATCGCGCTTCGTCGACCCGGCCTTCTTCGCCGAGTTGCCTCGCATAGGCGGCCACGTATCGGGCTGTGAAGCGTGAGCGTGCGGAATACTGGATCCCGCCGCGCAAGGCCGCGCTGGCGAAGATGCTTTGCCGCAGCATGTATTCGTTCGCCGAACGCGACGCAGGCAGCAACGCCATCTGTCGGCCGACGAGGTCCACCCCATGCGTGCGAAGGTAAGCAGATTGACTCGCCGCCACGAACGCTGCAACCACCGCTTCCATGGCTTCGCGATCATCCAGTTCCAACTGCATCTCGCCGTCACGTTGATTCAGTACACCGGCCCGGTACACCAGCAGGCTCGCCTTCAGCAGGTCGTACAACCCGTTGTCAGGCTCAAGCTGCTTGCCGCGCTCCAACGTGTCCAGCAGAGCCTGCGTGTCTGCTTCACCCCGGGCCAGCGCGTCCGAGTCGAGCGAGCCGATCCAGGTCAAGGCATATCGAGCGTGCACCGCCGGGTCATCGGGGTAGGCTTCGACCATCGCCGCGGCACTTTCGAGTGCGCTTTGCGCCTCTGGATCGCCGAGCACCAGTCGCCGTTCCCGCTCGTCGAGGTGACGGAGTAACGCGTGATCGTCGATCGCCACCGGCTGAGCGGCGCCGTCCACGCCGGCGACGCCGGGTTCCATCTGCCATGCCATCAAAGCCTGCAACTGCCGAGCATCCCGCTGCTCCAGGCGATGCTGCATCGGGATCAACGCCACCGCCAACAGCACCGCCGGTACGAGCACCACCCGGGCCGTCCAACGCAGCCAGAACCGCAGGCGGATGCGGCCGCGGTTGGCCCGCCAGAGCTGATCGGCGAGATCCTGCTCATCGCCCAGCGCCCGCATCGCCTGCGCCTCGGCCCGCTCCACCGGCTCGCCCGCGTCGATGTACTCGGCGGTCGACGCGTCCAGGTGGGACGTCAGTTCCTCCGCCACGTCCCGCCGCAGGTCCGGGTCCATCCGCAGCCGATGCGTCACACGCTCCGCCAGTTCATGCAGTCTTGTCGACATGACTCACCCCCGGTCAGCCTTTGGCCAACAGCATGTTCATCGCCCCAGCAAACTGCTGCCACTCTTCGGCCCGCTTCGCCAGTTCGCTCTGGCCGCGGCGGGTGAGCATGTAATATTTCCGCCGCTTGCCGCTCTCGCCGGCTTGCCACTTGGCCTTAATCAACCGCTCAGCTTCCAGCCGGTGCAGGGTGGGGTAGAGCGTGCCTTCACGCCACTCGAAGAGCCCGTTGGTGCGGGCATTGACGAGCTTGACCATCTCGTAGCCGTACATCGGCTTCTCGCGGAGCAGCGCGAGCACCACCGGCACCACGCTGCCGCGCACCAGTTCACTGGAAAAGTCCATGGCGGGTTCTCCTGAGGTTGCCTTGTGTCCCTAGGTATAGAATACCTAGTTACCCGAGGCAGTCAAGCGAAATCACCAGCACTCACAGTTCGCCTACCAATCGGCGGGATCGAAGATATGCAGATCACGGCCGGCGAGGATGACCTTGCCGTCCGGCGTGGCGACGAGGCTCATGAACAGTTCTCCCGGGGCGGCATAGTGTCCGAGCTTCCGCGGCTGCTCGGGTTCACGCAGGTCGAAGACGATCATGCCCGGCTGCGGTTCGTGCACGATCACGAATAGCAGATCGTCGTGGACGAGGCTGGCGAGGGGATGTCCGCCCGTGATCCTTTCAAGTGGCGTAGGCGGGCGATGGCCGACGCGCTCGAAGCGCACCATGTCGCCGTTCGCTCCGGTTTGGTCGTTGATATCACGTCGAGCAACCGGCGAATACCGAAGCACCTCAACGCCTTGCCCATGTGTGAACCGGAGGAGGTGGTGTTCGTCGAACGTGATGGTGGGCATGTCCCAACCAGCGACCTTGAGGGTCAACCACAGGCGTTCGGCCATGTCCCATTCCGGCACATCCAGCAACTGGAACGCGCCTTCATCATTCAGCAACGCCCGCCATATCGAGGAGCGTCGTTGCGAGAGTTCGCGGGCCGGCCACTCAAGCGAACGCAATGACGTCAGATCGTGGTCTGGATTGATGGCAAGTTCCATTAGGCGGGCCGGGTGATGCGTTCCGTCTTCGTTGTGTGGAAAGTAGCCGGGGGTGAAGACCATGGCTCGGTTGTCCCGTTGGAAGACATCGACGTTAAAAACATAAGGTGTATCGAACAGTCGTTGAAAGCTGGTTGCCCGCACAAGTGCGTCGCTGCTTTCACGGATCAGGTCGAAGGCGCCCAGACCCAAAAGGCGATGGCCGACCGGCAAGCCATCAGGGAACACGATCTCCGCCTCCGGGTATTCCGTCATGCTGAACACCAGCGGTACAGTCACCCGTTGGGGCCGGCTCGGCGTCCAGAACAGCGGTATTGTGCGCCGGTGCCAGCCACGGTCGATACCGACTCCCTCCGAAGCGGCCGGCTTCGCGTTCATATCGATCGACCGCAAAATCCTTCCTCTGATATCCACCCTCACGTGTGCGTGATCGGGCAATTCTCGCCGGGATTGCGTGTTGATCTGTCCAGCCCCCACGGTCGCCACGATTCCGCGCTGCCCATCGGTGATCATCTCAAGAACCACCTCGTTCCGCTCCGCCGTCACCGGCACGACGCGCTCCGGCGTCAAATTGCTGCCGATCTGCATCGCCGCCACGCTCATCATCACGAGCAGCAGCACCGCCACCGTCCAGCCCAGCACGTGCGCGTTGACCGCGATCCGCACCTGCCGTTCCAATGCCAGCCATGCAAGCACCGCCGCGACGCCCGCGATGGCGAGCAATGTGCCCGCCAGTTCACCAAGCTGCGGTGACAGCTGCGGCCGCCGCCCATGATGACGCAACGCCTCGAACACATCCATGTACGCCAGCGGCGGCAGCAGCACGGGCACGAAGTAGAGCATCAGCCCCGCCAGCAATGCCAGAAACACCGCGGGCACCGCCTGCCCGATCGCCGCGCCCAGCAAAAACGCCACGGCATACATCGCTGTCATGACCGGCGCTTGTACCGCCATCGCGTTCAACGGCTCGGCCCACGTCTGATCTCCCCGACCCGGCCCGAATGTCAATGCCATCGTCAGCAGATGCTGAAAGACTATCGCCGCAACCGCCACCGACAGCACGATCAGCAGCCCGCTTGCAAACTTCACCCCCACATAGGTCGCCACACTGATCGGTCGTGAGCGCCAGAATGTCTCCACGCCCGCGCCAAGGTCGCGACACGTCGCCGCCACTGCCGTGAAGACCGCGAACGCCGCGCCCAGTGCAAGCGTCACGTTCACCAGCAGCCGGGCACGGCCGGCAAAGCCGAACACCTCGTACAGCTCGGCCGTGAGCGGCAGCACCACCATCAACGCCATGCCTGCATACCAGAACCAGCGCAGCTCGTGCAGTTCCTTCCAGGCCAGGGCCAGGTAGATTCTCATCCGCGTGTCCTCCCGGGTTTGCCGAACAGCCAGGCTCCAACGCCCCAGGCCGCCGCAGCGATTACCAATTGCAATGGCGACCAGCCATAGAGACCGATGTTGATCACGCCAGGCGATGGTGAGCGGATCACATGAACCGGCACGAAATCGTGAACCCAATGCGTTGCCTCAAACATGAGCACCCGGCCGTCCGACATCGGCATCACCACACGCAACAGCGCCACCGCCAGCACCATGCACACCAACAGAAATGCCACGCCCACGACGCCCACTCGTGCCTCCGTGGACAGTCGAATGCCCAGCGTCGTCGTCCACACCAGCACCACCACCGCCATGGGCACGCGCTCCAGAAATCCACTTATCACGTACTGTCCGGGCACTTCGCGTCCACCCGCCATCAGCCACGCCACCGCCATCGCCGCCACCAACGGCAGGCTCACCACGAGCGCCCCCATCGCCGTCTTCACCGCGTACACCACCGTCGGCCGTGCGGGCAGACGCAGCAGCGTCGACACCGTGCCTGCCTCGCGCTCTGGGGCGACCAGCCCCATCGCTATCACGATCGGCAGGACCACCGCTCCAGTGAAACCCGCCATGAGCATGATCATGCTGTCTTCAATCACGCGGGCCTGCAGCCCGATGGCGGTAAAGCCGACCATGATGAAACAGCCCAGCAGTAACCACCAGCGCTGCTCCATCCACTCTTTCCAGATCAGCGATCGAATCATCAGCCCGGCTCCCTTCGTTCGACCATCCGGTTATGCCACCCGCTCCACCGCGTGCCCGGCCGGTGGCGGTGCATGTTCGCCGTCGACACGGCCGATGACGAACGCTTCGAAGATTTCGTCGAGGTTCAGGTCCACAACCTGATGCGGCACGCCGCGGGCTCGCAGGCCGGCGATGGCGGCGGGGGCGTCGTCCACCACCACGGCTGTCTCAGTGTCGCGTTGTCGCACGTCCAGTTTTTTCAACGGCACGTCCAGCCGGCCGTACATGTCGCTGGGCAGCACGATCTGCCGCACCTGCTCGCGCAGCTCATCCGTCGCGGCGGCCCGTACGATCCGTCCCCGGTCGAGGATGGCCACGCGGTCCGCCACGGGCTCAACCTCGTACAGCAGGTGCGAGCTGTAGAAGACCGTTCGGCCTTCGCCTTGGAGGTGCGTCACCACATCGCGGTTGAACTCCTTGCGCATGATCGGGTCCAGGCCCAGCGCCGGATCGTCCAGGATCACCAGCTCCGGCCGATGGGCCAGCGCCAGCAGCAGCCCCAGTCGTACGCTCTGCCCCTTGGACAGGTGGCGGATGCGGGTCTTCAGCGGCAGCTCGAAATCGCGGACGTATCGACGGGCAAGGTCGTCATCCCAGCTCGGGTAAAACGGGGCCATGAACCGGATGATCTGCTCGACGTTCATCCAGCCCCACATCTGCTGATCTTCCGCGAGGTAGCCGACGCGTCGGCGGATGGCCAACGCGTCGCGTGTCGGGTCAAGGCCGAGCACGCGCATCGTGCCCGCGTCCGGCGACATCAGGCCGAGCATCATGCGGATCGTCGTCGTCTTGCCCGCACCATTGCGGCCAAGGAACGCGAACGTCTCGCCGGGTCGCACGTTCAGTTGCACGCCATCGAGCACGGCATGCTTGCCGAAACGCTTGTTCACGCCGTCAACCACGATGGCGTCGGTCGGGGAAGAGTCCTGCATCAGGCCCGCTCCTTTTTCTCGTTGGTTCCGCCGGAGGATGTCAGCCCGCCGGCCGCCGCTTGAATCGCGGCTTTGAAGTGGCGCTCCAGTTCGCCCGGCGTCAGGCCGAGCATCAGCCCCCGCCGGGCAATCTGTTCCAGGTCGCCGCGGTACTGCTTCACCTGCCCGGACAGACGCCGCACCGGCGGTCGATCCGCGATGTAGGTGCCGTCCCCATGCCGGCGATCAAGCAGCCCCTCGCCCGTGAGCTTCTCATACACCCGCAGCACCGTATTCTGGTTGACCGCCAGCTCCCGCGCCAGCTCCCGCACCGATGGCAGTCGATCGCCCGCCTTCAAGCTGCCCGAAAGGCACCGGGCCCGAATCTGCTCGGCCATCTGCCGGGAGATCGGAATCGACGAGGCTCGTTCAATGCGGATGAACATGGTGACTCTCACAGGTGACTACACATATGTAACACCAGTCAGATCACCTCGTCAATCCCTTTTTTCACAAAATCTCACCGCGGACCTGAGCACGATCCCCAGCCAATGCGCTTGATCTGGAAAGAAATGCTTGGCATAACGCTCTATGTCAGATACTATGTATCACATAATAAGGAGCGGCCATGAAAATCGAACGCGAACTCATGCGAGGGGCCGGGCCGGTGGCGGTGCTCAAGTTGCTGGCCAGTAGCGAAAAGTACGGCTACGAACTGGTCCGCCTGCTCGATCAACGGTCCGACGGCGTGCTTGCCATGGGGCAGAGCACCCTCTACCCCATGCTCTACAACCTCGAAGCCAAGGGACTGATCGCCTCGCGCGTGCAGCAGGTCGATAGCAGCCGGCCTCGCCGGTACTACCGCCTGACCGCGAAGGGCAAGAAGCAACTGGCCCGCGATACGGCCCAATGGGAAGCGTTGTCGACGGCCATGGGCAAACTCGGCATTACGGGAGCGTGAACCATGAGCATGGCCAGAGAACAGACCCTGTGGCGACGGATGCGGTTCACACCCGTGAGCGATGCATTGCGTGGCCAACTGACCGGCCGACTCGACGTGGACCAGCTCATCGCTGAAGCCGGCCTGCCTGCCGAGCCAGCGCAGCGCGTGCGGGAGGTTGTATATCGCACCCGGCTGTGGCGCAGCGAAAAGATCGACGTGGCCACCGAGTTGATCGCCCACTTTCGCGATGGCTTGGATGATGATGTGCCCGTGGACGAACTGGTCGCCGGCTTCGGCGATGCGAAGCAGGCGGCCCGGCTGATCCGGCGGGCAAAGAAGCGCAATCGGCCGTGGCCGTGGCATGTCGCGCGGGCGACGAGCCTGGCGGTGTGCGTGCTGGTGGGCGTGTACGTGGTCGCTTCGATATTGTTGCTGATGGGTCGGCCGGCGGTGACGGTGGATTACGTGGCCCGGCTGAACGAGCCAGCGATAGCGGTGCCGGAGGCGGATCGGGCGTGGCCGATCTATCGCGAGGCCCTTCTGGCGGGAATGCGGGATTTGGATTTCGACGCCATGCGGGTTCAGCTCGAGCGTGGTCAGCGCGGGATTCGTGCCGGGGAGCCGGGATGGGGAGAGGCGGTGGTGTTTCTGGAGGATCATACTGACTTGCTTGAGCAGATTCGCACTGCGGCTGCGAAGCCGGGCCTAGGCTTGTCGATTGGACATAACTGGGACTTCACAGGCCTCGACCGCGAGGCTCTGCATGGCCCGATTCAAGGTGATCCGGTCAGCCCAGAAGGGTTTTATGAACAACTAGCCCAAGGGTCGCTTATCGGCGTAACACTCCCAAACGCGTCTATATATAGTTGAGTGAGCTATCGACAGACCCCGTGGGCAGACCACGCCACCCACGACGCTTGATCGATGGTTTCGTTGAGTCCCTTGCGGAATCGTTCAGTTGATAGGCGTCTTGTCGTCTCGTGGCCTTCCTCTTGCCACAACGGCTCAACTTACGTAGAGTGTGTTCGGTTTTTGATCGCCACTGTGCCGGGGAGTGAGTGAGGAGCCCGTGAGGGGGCCACGCTATCTTTTTGCCGACATGACGGTTTTCGCCAGCGTCGAGCAGCAGGAACAGCCCAGGCTCCGGGGCCACCCTATCGTCGTTCGCAGCATTCCCCGCATGAGTTTCATTCGATAGCACATGTCTTGGCATCGATCTGGAAAAGTTGGTCGGATCGCTCCTGCGGTTGTGACGAGCTGAATGACCAGCAGTTGGAGGAAATCGAACGGGAATTCGCCCGCCAGGCCCTCAAGCCGTTCCACAACCCCCGCCTGCGCGAAGCGGTGCTCACCGCCAGCCAGCAGTCCACCGAACAGGTGATCGACGAGATCAGCCGCGACCAGCTGCTCGACGCCGGCTACAGCGCCGCCGCGAAGGAGAAGGCCCAGACCCTGGTCAGCCACTTCCGCCAGTTCATCGACGAGCACAAGGATGAGATCGAGGCTTTGAAGCTGCTCTACAGCCAGCCGCACCGCGCCGGCCTGCGCTACGGCCAGGTCAAGGAACTGGCCCGCGCCCTGCGGCAGCCGCCGCTGTCGCTGAACACCGACCACCCCGAGCAGCCGCTTTGGCAGGCCTACCACGCCCTGGAGCCGGACAAGGTCAGGGGGCAGAACAAGGCCCTGGTCGACCTGATCGCCCTGGTCCGCCACGCCATAGAGCCCGCGACGCCGCTGTCGATCCTCCCTGGTCGTTCACTGATCCGCGATTATTACCCTCCGCCTTCAAGGTGGATCGACCAAACAAGTAACGTAACTCGAATTGTCAACCATGACGCGATACTAGCCCGGATTATGCATGGCCCCATTGAAAAAACGGCCTTCGTGTGTTCTAACTCGGTCACCACAACAGAGTTTGATCCGCACGGAGGCCGATGATGTCGCAGCAGACTGTCGGTCAGTTGACCTTTGAGTTTCTCCCACATTCGCCGGTCGTTGTCCAGTCGCATTCAGGGCAGATCAGCACCGATGCCGGGCTGCTGCCCATTCGCCAGTTCGATCAGCGCTGGTGTTATACGCAGCGCCTTGCGGCGTGCCTGAAGCAGGTCGCTCAGCCGTTGATGGATAAGGCGCAACGCCGCTACGACCACACGGGCGTGAAGCAGCGTCTGTTCATGCGCTTCCGCTACGCCGCGGAGAGTTGGCCGCACGAACGCACCGTGATCGCCAAGGCCGAGTGCCACGCCGGCGGCACGAACCTGCGATTCGTGATCACCAGCCTCGACGTGCCGGGCAAACGTCAGGTGCGGCAGACCTATGACGATTACGTGCAGCGCGGCGAGAGCGAGCAGCGGATGGACGAACTGAAAAACGGCCTGCATGCCGACCGCCTGAGTTGCCATCGCTTCAAGGCCAACTTCCTGCGACTGCTGCTGCACACCGCCGCGTTCAATCTGCTCAACGCGTTGCGTGATCACGCCGGCTTGCCGACGCTGCTGCGTCGCGCTCAGCCGGGCACGTGGCGAAGCCATGTGATCAAGGTGGCTGCGACGATCGTGCAGACGACGCGCCGGGTGTTGGTGTCGTTGGCGGCGCAGTGGCCGTTCGCCCATCTCAATCACGCGGTGTCCCGCCGTGCGTTGCAGAGCCTGCCGGCTCCCTGATCGCCCCGACAAGGCGAGATCATCGGCTGGGGGAAAGGGGGCGGTCCGCGCCGACCTCGGCCCAGCCCGCCTGAAATGCCGCCGCGTTCAAACATCACGCATCAATGACACGGCGACGAATAATGCGGGCTAGGGGCTCACACGTAGGAAGCTGTCTCCTCCTTCAGCCCAAGGAAATAATTCAGTATAATGAAATAATATTTGGTAAAGGTGTTGATTTTTTCTTTTTACCAATGTACTTTACGTGTAAACGAGGTGACAGGAATGCCCCCTACACGAACCCAAATCGCAAAGCGGTCGAACGTCTCCGTCTCGCTGGTTTCGCGTGTCTTGAATGGTGATCCGACGCTGCGAGTGCGGGAAGAAACCCGCAACCGCATCGTGGCGGTTTACAACGAAATGGGGGGGGGGGGAGACCCCGGGGAGGCAAGCGAAGCTGAGCAGGAACCGCGTCGAATTTCGCAGCGGCTGGCGCACAACATCGTATTGCCGATGGATCGGGCTTTCGAAAATCTGTCAAAGCCGCTGTTTACCAGCACGGTAGCCGTGCTCGTGCAGAATCTGCAGGCGGAACTTCAAAAGGCAGGCTTTCGCTTGAGCGTTGTCTTCTTCGATCCACACCGTCGTCGCCAATGGTTTAAAGAGCTGTTGGGTGCGAAAAACTACGGGGATGGCCTGTTGCTGCTGGGTGGCGTCCTGAATGACGAGTTTGCTCGGTTGCTCATCCGGAGCGGTTACCCACACGTCAGTATCGACTCTCGTGACGAGCAGCGAGGGGCTCATACGGTCATGGTGCATAGCCTTGGCGGAATGAGGCTTGCCGTTCAACATCTGCGCGAGTTGGGGCATCAGCGCATTGGCTTTTTGGGGCCTCGGGAAGCCCCGCGGTTACCCCAGTTTACCATGGCAATGTGTGAAGCCCATATGCCGATAGAAGAGGCCTGGCATTGTTTTGCTCCTGGTTACGATGTGGCGATGTCGGAAGATGATTGGCGAACGATCGGCCGGGATGTCATGGGGCATTGCATTGACGGTCGAGTCGCACGGGACGTCGGGCATGCGACGGCATTCATCTGCCACAACGACCGTCTTGCCTTGGGGGCGGTTGATGCGCTGCGGCAGCGCGGCTTGGAGCCGGGCAAGGATCTGTCTCTAGTCGGCTACGACAATATGGAAGATCGCATTCACGAAGCAGCGCCGGCTGTGCCGATTTTGAGCACGATCGACAATCCGATGGACCTTGTCGGGCAGATTTGCGCGCGTCGTCTGATCAACCAGATCGTACATGGCCAGCACGATGTCGTTCATGAGTATGTTCCTACAAAGCTGATCGTTCGCCAGACAACGGGGATATGCGTTGAATCGCAATCACACATGATGGTTGCGAGGTAACGGCAGGGGATAAGGCTTCTGTTGCCTGGCTTGATATAGAGTATCCAATCCATATTATCTTCATCACTTATCGTACCTGGAAGGAGCGTAGAGATGCGTCGAGAAAAGGGTTTTACGCTGATCGAATTGCTGGTGGTTATTAGTATTACCTCGCTATTAATCGCAATTCTCTTGCCGGCGCTGAGCGCCGCACGGAGGTCGGCGCAGGCGATCGAGTGCATGAGTAAGCTGCGGCAAATTGGGATAGGCATGCAAGTCTACAGTTTTGACCATGATGACTATTTTCCTCCGGCTCGATTCGAGTATCTCGGGACTACCAACTATTACTGGGCGCACATGCTCGATCGCCGTGAGTATTTCCCTGCCGGCGCAGACTGGGAAAATCACCTGTGCCCTCAAGCTCCGAACAAGGGGAGGACAGGTCTATTCGGCTTCCCCGGCTGGAACTGGTGGTTTACTTCCTACGGGTACAACATCCACTACGTCGGCGGATCCTACTTTGAGTCTGGAGTGAGTAATGACACGCCGGCAAAAACGATGCAAATTCGAAATCCGTCAACGACGTTGGTGCTTGCCGATGCGTCCAGTGCGAATGCTACCGGATACTTTGCCGACGAATACACGGGTTACAATCACATCTGGTCGACTTCCACGATCGCCAATTCCGGCCGACCGGATCCACGTCATAGCGACGCGGCGAACATCGCGTGGGCGGACGGGCACGCCAGTGCCGTGAAATCCCCCACAGGTCAGTGGCAAGGCCTGTATGAAGAAGGTGTGCTTGGGAACCCAAACTATGCTGGCAACGCTTGGGACCGAAACTAGATCACTCCGCACCGGATGTCCGCCGTCGGAGACACCGCGAAAGGATTCAGCATGGGTTTTTCAGAATGCGTAGCCGCGTTATCGAACGCGGTCGACTGCTCGAAACGGATCGGCTCCTCTGTACATGCGTGCCCGGAGGTCTTCGTCATATCTCGGGCTCCTGCCTGGATGCTGGCCATACTAGTCATGGCAAGCGTTGTGTCAGGCCATGAATCGCCAGCGATGACACTGGTGGATAGGGGCGAGGCGCGGGTCGTTGTGGTGGTGGCGGATGAGCCGACTGCCATCTCGCTTCTCGCCGTCGATGAACTGGTATTGCATGTGGAAAAGGCGACGGGCGTCACATTGCCTGTCGCTCGCGAGTCCAGCATTCCAGACGGCTATGGATCACGTCTCTACTTGGGGAACACCAAGGCTGCTGCCGCGCAAGGTATCGATTCTGAGAGCATGGAGCCGGATGCATTCCTGCTGAGGACGGTAGAGGCCGATCTGTATGTGGTGGGCAGAGAGGATGGCCTGCTTGTAAGTAAGCCAGTCATGTACGGCACCGGCTCGTATGGATACAGCGGAACACTGTTCGGCGTTTACGAAGTGCTGGAACGGTACGTGGGGGTGCGGTGGTTGTGGCCAGGTGATCTGGGTACCTATGTGCCCCGCACGAAGGCGGTGGTGATCGATTCGCTTGATGAAATGGTGCGAATGAAGCTGCAGCGCCGCCAATTCGGCGTGTCGTGGATTCGGAGGGCAGTTGAAAACTATTCGTCCCGCATGGAACGGATTGCCTTTTCGGAAGACGGGCTCCGAAACTACGCTCGAGACCTGGAGGTGTATCTGAGGCGGCACAGGGTTGGGGGCGACCGCTCCCATCCATATGTAGACCACCGCTTCCATGATTGGTGGAGTCGCTACGGAAAGGAACACCCCGAGTGGTTTATGATGAACAAGGCGGGCGAGCGCACGGGGCCAGCCTTGTGTGTGTCCAATCCAGACTTGCACCGTTTCATCGTGGATCAGGCTTGGGATGGCAGCGCCGAAGACCGATGGCATCTAAACATTGGAGAAGTCGATGTCCGGGTGTATTGCCAGTGCGAAACGTGCCTGGAGTGGGATCGGCCTCAGCCGAAGGGGTTTGCCGAATACTCTACATCGAATCGCTATGCCCGGTTTTGGAAGGCGGTGCGAGACCTGGCAGTGGAACGCAATCCGAAGGCGCTTCCTAAAACCTTTCTGTACATGAATTACACTCATGCCCCCACGATCGACATTGATCTTTCAGGTATCTATGGAGAGTTTGTTCCATGGTTTTCGGGATTTAATCCGTATTACCCAATGCCCGACAGGGAGCACGCATATCTGAAGCAGCAGTGGCGTGACTGGAGTCGGACTGGCATTACGATGGCGTACCGTCCGAACTATCTGCTGGGTGGGTACGTGTTGCCGCATCTGAGCACGTGGCAGGCTGGGGATATGTTTCAGTTCGCATACCGGCATGGAATGGTCGGCCATTACTATGATTCACTCTGGGGGCAGTGGGCAGTACGGGGGCCGATGTATTACATCCACATGCGCCTCTCAGCCGACCCGGAGGCGGACATCGAGGTGTTGCGTGAGGAATTTTTTTCCTCGTTCGGCCCAGCGGCAAAAGAAGTAGAAGCATATTTCAATTACTGGGAGTCATACTCTCGGCATGAAGCTCCAAGAGGTGGGGTGGATTGGCACGACCCAAGGCGGGCGCATATGGCCTATCCCCCAGAAGTGTTCGGTCCTGCCGAGCGGATTCTTGATAGGGCAATGAGCGCTGCGCGTGAGAGTGCGAGTAGCGAATTCTCTGAGCGCGTGGAGTTTCTCCAGTCGGGCTTGAAGCATACGCGGCTGTCATTGGAATTCATCGGCACGCTCGGGCATCAGGGTGCGATCCCTCGGGATGATAAGGAGCGGTTTCGTACCGTTCGTGAAGCGATGGAGAGGTTGGTTCAGTTTCGGCGTGCACACGAACACATGTATATCGCCGATTATGTCGCTGCTGCTACGATTGAGATGAATCGAATCGACTTGGACGTGCTTTATGAAGCGTTCGAAGATGTGAGGGTAGATGCCGCGTCTGACTCTGCTGAAATGCCTTGGGGGCAGTGGTACTTCCGAAAGGATGAGCAGGGTGTGGGTATAAAGCAGGAGTGGTTTATCGCAGACCTGGATAAGACTAGCAAAGGCATTCAACAGTACGACGATGGCGGCGTTGCGTACTTGATCGACCGTCAGTACTGGATGCCTGTGCGGGTGCCTGCCCGACTGTCCGAAACGCCTGCGGGGGACTACCTGGGCTACGGCTGGTATGTAACTACATTCAATATGCCCAAGTTATGGACGGAACAGTCGGTGCGTCTGCGGTTTGAAGGCGTTGACGAACAAGCGTGGGTCTATGTCAACGGGAAGATGGTTGGCGAGCATACGGTCGAATCTGAGAACAAGCCTGTCGAGGAACTTTGGGACCGTCCGTTTGAAATAGAAGTGGCCTCGGAAAGCTTTATACCGAATGGTGAAAACCTGCTTGTCGTGCGGATACACGCTTCGTCTGGAGCTGCAGGGATATGGGGCCCCGTTCAGGTGTATGTGATGGACGCGGAGCCCGCTGACTAAACGTGGGGAAGACAAACAGGGCGTAAGTCGTATTGTCTGAAAACGAGGCAGGGATCCCGGCCCGCTGTGTGTTGAGCAGGAGTCGGAGTACGGGCGGGTGGATGCGTGCCGAGCCCCTACGGCGACGGGGCCAGGGACGGTTTTCCGAAGTGCTTCGCCTGACCGAGCGCGAGCGTCGCGACGTGGGCGACTTTCTCGTCCGGCATGCCGGCCGGCCTCGCTGGGGCTGATGCTGATCGGCGGCGCGTGTATGATGCTGCGGCGCAGGCACGGCGTCGCGTGAGTTGACGGAATGTTTCTGTTTATCGCAGGCGCAAGAGCGCGACTGGCCGTGCTCTTGCGTCCTTCGTTCGCTTGTTGTGAAGGGCGTGGTGATGTGGTGGCATGAGACATCCTGGCCGACGATAGACGCGTTGCCGAAGGATCGGCCGGTGGTGATTCCGCTTGGTGCCTGCGAGCAGCACGGCCGACACCTGCCCGTGTTCGTTGACACGATTCAGGTCACCGCCATCGCCGAGCAGGTCGAGCGTCGCCTGGCCGAGCAGGTCATCGTTACGCCCACGTTCTGGCTGGGCTCGTCGCATCATCACCTGGACTTCCCTGGCACGGTCAGCGTTCGGCCGACGCTTTACACCCAGGTGATCCAGGACGTCGCACGCAGCATCCTCCGCGCCGGCTTCCGACGCTTGTTCTTCCTCAACGGCCACGGCGGCAACGAAGTGCCCGGCGCTCAAGCCTTGGCGGACCTGGTTGCCACGGACGACCTGGCCGACGCGGCGCACCTGACCTTCGCCTCCTGGTGGCAGGTCGGCGGGCAGAGTCTCAAAGCCGATCGGCACGATATGGCATCGCCCCAGATTACGCATGCCTGCGAATATGAAACCTCGATGATGCTGTTCCTTCGCCCCGACCTCGTCCAGCAACAGTTGGCACAGGACGTTGAATTGGTGCTCGACAAGCAGTGGTGCGTCACCGGCGGGGTTAAGGTGTTCCGCCGATTCCATCGCCTCACCGACACGGGCAACATGGGATCGCCTTCGACTGCCAGCAGTGAAAAAGGCCAATCCATCTGCAATGCCGTAGTGGATGACATCGTGGCGTTCCTTGAGTCATTCGCTGGATGGCCTGACCTGCCGGCCCAAGGCCCAGTCCGCCAGGGTGGCCAGTGACTGCCGAATACGATCCGTACAATCCACTTTTGGCCTGAGCATGACGAACTCATGCAAGCGTCGTATCAATCACGAATCACCGCTACGAATAGGAAATGTTGCCATGGGCGGCCCTGACGTCAACCCGACCAAGAACCTTCGCGGTGTGCTGCCTGTCTTTCAGATGCCATACCACGATGACGAATCGATCGACTACACAACGCTCGATCAGCACATCGACTGGATCTACGAGCAAGGGGCCCACGGCCTCGTGTTCGCCATGGTTTCGGAAGTGCTTCGCCTTTCCGACAGGGAACGACGTCAGGTGGCAGAGCATCTTTGCAAGACCAACCGCGACCGGGGGGCCGTGATCATCAGCGTTGGCGCGGAAAGCACCCACACGGCCTGCGAACTGGCCCGGCATGCCGAATCGGTCGGCGCCGATGCGATCATGGCCATCCCCCCCGTCTCGACCGCTATCGACGAAGCGGAACTGCGTCACTACTACGACCGCCTCGCAAATGCGTTGACCATTCCCGTCATCGTCCAGGACGCCAGCGGGTATGTCGGCAAGCCCATGTCGATCGACTTCCAGGCGGCGCTGCGCCGCGACCTGGGCGACCGCATCATGTTCAAGCCCGAAGCCACTCCCATCGGCCCGCGGCTGTCCGCCCTGCGTGAAGCAACGGCAGGTCAGGCTGACATCTTTGAAGGCACGGGGGGGATCGCCCTGGTCGACAGCTACCGTCGCGGCATCGTCGGAACCATGCCCGGCGGCGACCTCGTCTGGGCCCTCGCCGCGTTGTGGCAGGCGCTGGAGGCCGGCGACGACCAGCGCACTTACCGTATCTCGCTGCCGCTCTCGTCACTGGTGGCGATCCAGACCAGCCTCGACAGCTTCCTCGCGGTCGAAAAGTACCTGCTGCAGAAACAGGGCGTGTTCCCGAACACAGTCGTGCGCGGGCCGCGCGGCTACCAGCTCGATGAGGAAACCCGACAGGAGGTCGATCGACTGTTCGATCTGCTCACCGCTTCGGTCTACGACATGGCAGGGGAGTCGGCATGATCATTGACGTGCACAGCCACGCGTGGCAGTACCCGCGCCATTTCAATGATGACTTCCGCGAGCAGGCCCGCCAGGCACGCAACGGTGAGGAAGTCGACCTGACCGTGCAGTACGAGGCCTACGCCGCCGCTGCACCCGCCGAGACGCGCAACATCGTGTTTGGGGGCAAGGCGCGATTGTCCGGCCTGTGGGTCGACGACGACTATGTCGCCGACTACGTCGCCCGCCACCCCGACCGCGTGCTCGGCTACCTCTCCGTCGATCCCACGCAGGATGGCTACGAAAAAGACATGCGACGCGGCCATGAGGAGCTGGGCCTTTGTGGCATCAAGCTGTTGCCGATGTACGCCGGCTTCGAGCCGCAGGACGATCGGCTCGACCCGCTGTGGCGATACGCCGCCCGTCATCGCCTGCCCGTGTTGTTGCACACGGGCACGACCTTCATCCGGCAGGCGCCGCTGCATTGCACCTTGCCCCGGCACATCGATGCCGTGGCCCGACGCCATCCCGACGTGACGATTGTCATGGCTCACCTGGGCCACCCGTACGAAGGCGAGTGCGTGGCTGTGATTCGCAAGCATCCCAATGTCTATGCCGACATCAGCGCCCTGCACTACCGCCTCTATCAGCTTTACAACAGCCTGATGCTGGTACAGGAGTACGGTGTGTGGAACAAGCTCCTGTTCGGCAGCGACTATCCTTTCACCACCGTCAACGCGTCAATTGAGGGCCTGCGACACCTCAACGACATGGTCGAGGGCACGTCTCTGCCTCGGCTGGACGAAAAGCAGATCGAAGCGCTGATCCATCGCGACAGCCTGCATCTGCTGGGCCTGGCGGACAAACTGCGTTCAGCATCCGCGTAACGCGAGCCGTACGATAAACGCCGGGCAGCCGTGCCTGGTTGAATAAGCAGACGGAAGGACAACAATGGACGCAACGATACAACCGCAATGCAAAGCTCCGGTGTTTCCCAATGGGCAGGACACATCGGTCGCGCCGTATTCGCCGGGGCTGCGTGTCGGGCCGTGGGTCTTCGTGTCCGGACAGGGGCCGTTAAACTTTGAAACGATGCGTTTTGAAACGGATCGGGGCATCGAGCACGAGGCACGACTTACGCTTGAGAACGTGCGATCCGTGCTGGAGGCGGCCGGTTGCAAACTGACCGACGTGGTCAAGGTCACGGTCTACTTGCAGAACATGAACGACTTTGTCCGGTTCAATGAGGTCTACAAGCAGGTTTTCGCTGAACCCTGGCCGGCTCGCACCGCGGTGCAGGCGGTGCTGGGCGCGGGAATCTCCATCGAAATCGACGCCATCGCCATTGCCGGCTGCGGCAGCGACGGGGCTTGAACATGACACGCGGAAAGGAACACAGCGATGGCCGAGCCGTTGCAGGTATTTAATCAATCGTGCTTCGCCGGGCGGGCGTATGGCGTGACTGGCGGGTCGCGTGGCATTGGCAGGGCGGTGGTGCAGGGACTGCTCGATTGCGGCGCCTCGGTCATGACGCTGGCACGCGACAGCGCGACCCTGGAACGGCTCGAAGCGTCCTTGCCCGACGAGCAGCGGGCGCGTCTGCTCTGGCGTGCCGCCGACGTGAGTTACGCCGACGTGTTGCGTGAAGCGGTCGATGCGGCCGGCGAGAAGTTCGGCCGAATGGACGGCTGGGTCAGCAACGCCATGTGCAACCCCGGCCAAAGCCTCGCCGATCATGACGAAAGCAGCTTCGAGCAGGCGTGGCAGGTCAACACGCTGGCCGCCTGGCGTGCGGCGAAGCTGCTGCAACCGCACTTCGAGCGGGTCGGCGGCGGCGCGCTTGTTCACGTCAGCTCTGTCATGGCCCAGCAGACCGTGCCCAACCAGACCGCCTACACCAGTTCCAAGGCCGCCCTGGAAGGCCTCACCCGCGCATTGGCGGTGGAGCTTGCCACGCTGCGCGTGCGGGTGAACACCGTGGTCGCCGGTTTCGTGTTGACCTACTCCGGCATGCCTGATCGCGAGTCGTGGACCGAGCGTGAGCGCCTCGCCGCCGAGGTGGTCGAGGAGGTGAATTACCATTCCCACCCCTGGCCGGGCGCGGGAATGCCGGAGGACGCGGCCGCCACCGTGCTCTTCCTGCTCTCCGATGCAGCTCGATTCGTCACCGGCACCACGCTGGTGGTCGACGGCGGCATGACCGTGGACCTGCGCCTCTTGGCCGATACCCGTCGAGTGGCAGCGGCCCAGCGGATCGGGCAACTTCAGCAAAAGCAGGAGGAGTTTGGCGATGAGTAATGTTGTCGCGACACCACGCGTGGTCCGTGTGCGGGCATGGGAAGTGGTCGTGCCCGTCGTGCCCGGCGCGGTGAACAGCCCCGCGTTGGAGGACGCTGCCGAAAGTGAGCCGTGGGATGCCGCGCCGATCGTGCTGGTGGAGTTGACGTTCGATGACGGCGTCATCGGGCTGGGCGAACTGCCGCGCGATGTGACACTCAAAACCGTGGACGCGTCATTGGCGAGGCTGGTCGGTCTGACCTGCCCCGGACCGTCGATGGCAGCACAGCCCAGTGCCTGGCGGCCCGGCAACATGTTCGGCCTGCATCAACTCATGCCCGCCCCCGCCTGGCAATCCACGCAACTCGCTGCGGCGGCACTGGAGACGGCGCTGCTTGACGCGACCGGCAAACGCCTGGGCTGTCGCGTGGTCGACTTGCTCGGCGGGGCTGTGCGGCAGCGCGTCAGTGTCGACTACTGGTGCGGTCGCCAGACGCCAGCCGACCTGGAAGTCATCGTGGGCCGAGCGCTTGAGCACGGCTTCCGGGGCTTGAAGATGAAGTCGCGTCTCGGCGACCCTGTCATTGAACAGCTGCGCGTCATTCGCCAGATCGCCGGCGAGGGCTTCGCCGTCACGATCGACCCGATGTTTCAATGGCTTTCGCCCGCCCACGTCCTGCCGATGGTCAAGGCCATCGATCATTGCAACCTGGCGGTAAAGTTGGAAGACCCATTCCCGCAGGATCAGCCGCAGATGTGGCAGCGCTTGCGCGACGCGGTGGCGACACCGCTGATCTGGCATGCCCGCGATGCGGTGTCGTTGCGTCGCGGATTGCAGGCTCGTTGCGTTGACGGCTTTAATGCCTCCGACGGCTACTGCTGGGGCTTCCTCGGCCAGGCCCACGCCCTTGAAGCTTTGGGCTTGCCGTGCTGGCAGGGATCATCCATCGAACTGGGCGTCGCCCAGGCGGCCCGGCTGCATGCCTGCGCCGCAGCGCCGGCATGTGTCTGGCCCAGCGATCTTGTCGGCGCCGCCATCCGCCAGCACACCCTGACCACTTGGGACTGGCCCTACGACGCAGGTTACTTGCCACTGCCCACGGCTCCCGGCCTCGGCGTCGAACTCGACTACGACGCCGTCGCTCATTTCGCACAAGTCGCATGCGATCATGAATAAAATCGTACGACTCACGTCGACACGGTTCGCCACGCGTGAGGCGTGTCGTTGAGACGCCTGGTAAAAGGTTGACGGGTCTGTTCCGTAGAAAACCTTGGTGGCCGCGTCTGAGGGGCATGGCATTGTGGGTAAGTACGAGCAGCAGCAGCTCGCGGCTCTGACTCCAGTACCTCCATCCGGCAACGGCATGCCCCAGGTTGCGCTTGATCATGCTGAAGATCGTCTCGACCTGCCAGTGCTGGCCGAAGTGAATGCTTTGGTGGTTGCGGAACAGCCGTTACATCAATCGACGGTGGCCTCGGATTTGAACAAGCTCGACGGCCTGACCATGATCCTGCCCGAGCAGTTGCCCGAGGCGATCTGCCACCTGAAGCTCACCGACCTGACGGGCATCGCGGCCAACATGGAGCGGCGGCTGCATGCGGCGGGTATCACCACGGTGGCTCAGTTGTGCCAGGCTGCCGAAGCGAATCTGGCCGAGGCCTGGGGCAGCCAAGTGCTCGGCTCGATCTGGTTTTCGCAGTTGCGGGGCCACGACCTGCCCCGGCGATCAACCCGCCGGCAGACGGTTGGCCACTCGCATGTGCTGCCGCCGGAGTGGCGCAGCGAGGAGCGTGCCCATGCCGTGGCGGTGCGGATGCTGCACAAGGCCGCCGCCCGCATGCGGCGGCTGGGCTACCGGGCCGGCTACCTGGTGCTGTCCATCAGCTATCTCGATGGTCGTCGGTGGGACCAGCGGACGGGACTGGGGCTATGCCGTGACACGTTGACAATGGTGCGGGCACTGGGCCCACTGTGGTCGACCAGGCCGGTAGGCGTGCCACTGAAGGTCGGCATCGTGCTCACGCATTTGGTGCCCGAAGGCTCGGCCACGCTGCCGCTGTACGATGACCAAGCTCACCTCGACGTGCTCGCTGACGCCATGGATCGGCTCGACCAAAAGTACGGGCAGCACTGCCTATTCCTGGGCGGGATGTTCACTCGTCAACGTGACGGTTAGGCCATGATGATTAATCAGTGACGTGATCAGGTGTTTGCCCTGGTCCTCGCTGTTGTTTGCAAGTGTTGCGAGTGAAGCCAGGTGGTGGGCCACCTGTTCTCGTGTGATGCATAGGGGGTGGTCATTCTCGGGTGGTGCTTCCGGTGGTGAGTTGGCCACTTGCTCGTCTAGCTGCTTGATTCGGTTTGTAAGCTGGGTAATGCGTTGCCACGCAGCCTCGCGTTCAATGCCGGTGATTGCGTTGTCGTGGCGTTCATACCAACGTTCGAGATTCACGCGAGCTCGCTCTAGCTCCTCGCCAGGGGTTGGCTCTATGTCGAGTAAATCCTCTTGTTGTGCAGCGGCGAGGCGCTCGGCGGCTTCGTAAACACGGTCCACCAGCGATTCAGAGCTTAAGAGCTGATTCAAAGCAGACCAGAATGTCTGGTCTGCGCGTTTGAGGTTAACACGTGGTCGATCGCAACCGCCTATTGCCTCGGGGCCGAAGGTGCGCCGTCGAATGCATGCGTAATAGGCATGGTCCGTCTTGTTGTGAGTGCTTGCGGCTCGCATTGGACTGCCGCAACTGCATTGCAAGACGCCAGAGAGGGCGTATCGACGTGTTGCGGTGGAAGCGTTGCCGCGTCCGGATTTGTGCAGGATTCGTGACTCTCGGATGGCTTGGGCACGTTGCCACTCTGCTTCGGATACCTGCGGCTCATGCGACCACAGGGGATTCTCGTTCAACTCGATGCGCGTTCCCCGCTCATGGCAGTGGTACAAATCCTGTTACGACTGGATGAGGAATGGGAGGGATGGATCGTTGCTTATTCGTCCCGGTCGTACCGATTACTGGGAAGGTGTGATTCACTTCTGTGAGCCAGAGGAGTTTGCAGCCATCCACCGAGACGACCGGATTAAGGCCTGTTCGACCGGTTACTTTAAACGACCCGCTGTGTGTCTCACCGAAGCCACTCAAGGCAATTGGAGTGAATTACAGCGCGTGCATGGTCCCTTCGGCTACGTCTTCAGAAAACGACAGCTCATTGAGATTGGTGGAGCTCCTGCAATTTACATGCCCTATAACCTTCTTGAGGCTCAAAAGGTCATTGGTTTTAGCGACAAAGTAAAGCCCTTCGTCAATCTGCTCCACCTGCGCTCGACAGATTTATCAGGCCCACCACGCCACGATTACCTGCATGAACGCGAATGGAGGGTGCCGCATGACATTGTGTTTAACAATGCTGAACCTTTCGGGGTTATCGTTGACTGGAGCCAGTTTTCGATAGCAACGCCGAACTGGGAGCATGTGTGGAGCGCACTGATGCGCTTTGAGGAGCTAGATGGCGACGGTTCGCCTGAGTCGGTCGCGTCGACGCCATAGCGTAGAGTGGCTCTTGCATCCACGAGACTTGGCGCTATGTTGCATGTTGGTGTTGATCCCGAACAAGTTCGCAGTTTCATGTTTTCTGTAGGTGAATCGATAAGTGGATCAATCGAAGGCAAGGCGCCGAATGCAACTATGATGGGGGAGGGAGGTGTGGCATAAGAAATAAGGGTAGGGGATGGCGGTATAACCTCTGCTAGCCAACTACAAACCGGAGGGCACGGTGCTGATGTAGTATCTGGTACGTTCCGCGATCTCGACATCGCTTGACAGTGTGAATGTCGGTACCAAGTGTCTCATATTGCATGTAGCGGATGTTACCAAGCCTTTCCGTATCTGAGGTATGTGCTAATACGACGTTGAATTTTCGGGTTTCCAAAATAGTCTGAATGACGGGCTGTAAAGACACGATTGTGATCAATTACGTTTGCAAGCCAACGTTTCGGCTGCGAGGGGTAGCTCTCATCAGCGAGGATGTACTGTTGTTTAGTCCCCACAACCCAATCGTGCTGTCGGCCGAGGATTGGCTTGATGGCCAGATCCAGTCCACGTTGAAGCCAACGTGCGATCAGTCCATTATGTGACACAAGTTCACGCTGGAAGTTGCCCACGATCGGCAGAAATTGCGGAAATGGCTGATTCGGCTTTTCAAGCACCGCAGCAAGCCGATTGCTCTGCGGCGTCATCAATCGGCAGCCCGGTTGATTTAGGAACCACTTTGCTGAGTGCTGTGCTACGGCTAAGATGGCCGCTCGGGTCGGCCCTGCGGTGCCCGAATTGATTGCACGCAGCACTGAGAGCCCTTTAGCGACGCGACTGCCAGCCGTGAAGTAACCAACTCCGTTAGCACACGCCACGAGCGCGCCACGCTGGACAGGGAAAGCATCTTCATATAACGAAAGCCACTTACCAAGCAAGCCGCCACGGCTATGGGTAATTAGGTCCAGAGGCTGTTCGAATATGAAACCTCGCGGCAGGCGCGACTGGAGTGCGGCGGCGTTCGACTTGGCGTCCTCAGACAAGGTCGGATGATCGAATGCCAGAATCTGCGGGTACTTATTCCTGCTTGTCCCATATTGATCCGCTAGCCACGAGTTAGGTGCATCGGCGAGTAGGTGAGTAAATGCCTGTGTAGTGGACGAGAATGTCCCGTGTAGTATCAGAAGTGTAGGCACGTCTTTCCGGATGAGATCAGGGTAGGCTGGTATGAAGGTTCGCCTAGCGGGGTTCCATGTTAGCAACTCGTGTTTGTTGCCGAACAGGTGATAACTAATGCGGTCAACGATGCTCGTGCTGTCGCCATGGTTATAACGATTAAATGTTAGCACCTTAAGTACCATACGCTGCCGACCAAGCGCCTGGCCAAGCTGTACCATCTCATCATCGTCGTTGACGTCAGTCAGTATGTGAGATGGCAGCAGAGGGATGTCATAGATCAGACGGTCTCGATTCCGGCAGTCGTGACCTTTGGTTGGTTGTGGCTGAAGGTACTCAATGTCACTTTCGTCACGGGTCTTTCTGGTACGTCGGTTACTGTCGAGAGGCTCATGTTGGTAATAGATTAGCGCTCCTTGGTCGGGCCTCAGGAACAGAGTTAATCGCAGTTGAGGTAGGTGATTAGGATTGAACCGATCAGGAAGGCATTTCACAGCGCTGAAGACTACATTGTCGAGGTTAATAAATCTTTCGCGTACACGGTGCTTGCCCTCTCCACTTTCGGGCACGGTGGAGCGAATCAGCTCGATCTCGCGGCATGTGGCTTCAGTGGATTCGATAGGAACCGAATGGAGGTTGCCTTCGCGTGAGAACTGAATCTCTCCCCGCCATGCCAGTGGTGACCGACCATTGGCCATGCTCAACGTTGCCCAGCATAAGGGACTATCTTTGCCTGTTTCTCCCCGAATACGACGGCGGATGTGCCGCCTGGCCCTGGTGATATCCAACCTCCCTGCCTGTGACTCCGCTCCAAGTGCCAGCATCGGCGGCATCTCCCCAACCCGAATGTAAGACAAATTAGCTTGATTTGTGTCAACTTGAAATCGACGCATGGACGCCCCCTTCTAAAGTGGCCTAATGCATTTAGACGTGCTTGGAGAAGCAGCCATTGTAAGTAGGACGATACTGCTTGACGGTACGGCAGGTCAAGCTATTTCTGCACATCATCAACATGGTGGCATGCTTGGTATCGTTGACTCTACGCTCCACGTTGTGCATGGCACGCTGTGTGTACGGAAACTTGAGTCGCGGGGGAATAATCCGTGCGGTGCCTTTGTCGCCAGAGACCGCTACGGGCCAGGAGGTCCGCTGATCCTGCTGATCGAGCAAAGCTTCGTCGGCACCGACCAGCAACGTGCCCAACGTCGCGGCCTTGTGCGTCTGGCCGGCAGTAAGATGAAAGTGAAGCGGATGGCCGTGGGCGTCACAAAGCACATGGATTATGGTGGTCAGCAGCCGCGGCTTCGGTCCAGTGCGTAGTCCGTCGGCTCGTCCGGGTCCCTTTATTTCCGCCGCCCGAAGCGCAGTTGTGGGCCCGCGCCGCGGTGGCGTCGATGCACCACAGTTTGCCGTCGATCTCGACCTCGCATTGCATGTGTTGCAGCAACACCGCGAGGATTCCATAGGCGTTCCACTTATCGAACAGGCCGCACGCCGTGGCCCAAGCGTAGAACCTAGTGGGCAGGTCGCGCCACGGCAAGCCGGTGTTGAGAATCCAGTGCACACGCAAAGCCACCTGCCGGCGATCGCGAGGGCGGCCGTCCCGTGGCTTTGCGTGTGCCGAAAACAGATCAGCCACACGCAACAGTGCTCATCTGTGGGCCAATGTCGTTCCATGACGTGCCCGTTCAGAGGATGTGTTACTCTCTGGTATGGGCTCGACGAAGCCAAGTCCGACAAAACCAGGGTTAAAAAGTCCTTGCCATGATTGACGTACCGGGGGTATTGTAGGCGTCGCAGTCGAAAAGCGGCTGGGTGGCCTCCATGATCCAGGTGGTGCCTTGGAGGGAGTTACCAACTGAATATCAAACACAAATAAATAGTCATCAATCCAACCCGTATGGTAGTCCGACTTAGGTATTTTCCGACGCTCGGATGAGAGGATTCCGCCGGATACGATCACACTTGGCCATAGAGCCCATTCAGCTATCGGAGTTGGCGGGAGACAGGATATGGATGAGCACTAGGTGGCTCCATTCCTAAAACATAGAAACATTACCGGAGGGTAAGGTATGACGACTGTTGATGCTGTATTGAGAGTTGGCCAAAAACTAGATCATTATGCAGGGGTATGCATTATTCTAGGAGTGTTTGTATTGTTTGGCGGCAACGGGATCCTTAGCATTGGTGGCTACTCAATCGAATTGGCAAGGTATGCTCCCGCTTCCATTGGTACAATCGCCACGATGATTGGGGCGGTGCTAATCCTGGCTCCGCTTTACGTACTATTAGTGAAATGGTTAGGGTATCCAGCACAGAGAAGATTCTTGAATTGCGTATTTATAATACTACTCGTGTATTCTCTTGCGTACATCACCTATTCTAGTTTCTTTTCACGACCCGGTAATCCGGTGCATGAGTGGGGGTACTCTTTAAGCCAGAATCGATTCTGGATGGAGGTAGCAGCTAACGAATTGCGTCGCCATGAGGGACGTTCGCTCGTCTTGGTAGTGAAAAGTCCGGGATCTGAAACTGGCATCGGTCCGCATGTTACCTGGGTGAGGAATGATAGCTGGCAAGTTAGTCAGGGGGCATTTCGGTTTTCCGTGGATAATGTGAGTATCAAAAATGACGTGAGGCTTGGAGATCGGATTCAAGGGTTCTTATATTCTATTCCCAGAGACGCGTCGTTAGAAGAAGCACGTACTCTCTCCGACATTCAGGATGTGGGAGGGCAACAGCTGGCCTATCGATGGGCCACTGTGTCAATTCGTTCTTATTCTTTTGACGAATGGGAAAATGCACTTAACAGTATGCCCTCATCACTGTCAAGTGAGTTGGAAGCATATTTAAAGAACTATGGGCGAGACGTCGATAGCGCCCGTGACCTTGCCCCTTGAACCGAGACCGGGCTTTATGTATCTCTTCACTGGCTTGATTGCATATAGGAAAGGGCAATCGCGATGGCTTAAACACGTCACACGCCGGATTAGATCTTTGCCAAGCCGCCGAAAGCGGAGGTGCTGCTTGCTCGCGGCATGAAGGTGCCGGAAGTGGTGCTTCAAATCAGCGTGACGGAGCAGGCCTACTATTGCTGGCGCAATGAGAAGGGCGGGCTGTGCGCCGATTAGGCCAATCGCACGAAGGGTTTGGAGAAAGAGAATGCTCGGCTGAAGAAGCTGCTGGCCGATGTGTGCCCTGGACAACGACATTCTCAACTCGGCGCTGGACCCTTCCATCACGACCGGGATAAGCGTGGGCGTGTGCTGCACTGGCTGGTGATCGAGGACGAGTTCACGCACGAAGGTCTGGCAGTCGAGGTGCGCCGCTCGTTCAAGGCGATCGTTGGACATACCTCCGCTCCAGCCCGTGCATGTCCAGCTATAGAGTCAGCCATCAACCCTCCATGGCTCTAATCAAGGCAGGCACATATTGTCAGGCAGGTCACCCGTCTCCAAAACACCCGTTACCATTATCTCCTCCGCAGCTTTGGGGGGCGTCGATCAGGTTTCCCGTTCCCATAAATGTTGCGGCTGTCAATGTCAAAATGCTCAAAGCAATCAAAAATGATTTCATGATGATCCCCTTTGCGTGTCATTAACTTCCGCTTGTGATCTGCAAGTGTCAGCGTACTGAGATTACGTACGACTGGCGGGTTCTGAAGGTTCAATGTTCAAGCTGAGCACTTGATTTCAACCTAATACAGAATTATTGAATACATTGCTGGTGTCGGGGTAAATGATGCAATCGAAAGTCTTTGCGCGGTCTTGGGAAATGTAGATTGTGGCCTGCTGGATAATTTAGTGTCCCATTGATTGTGCGTAACTTTCACCCACCTGCCACGGCTTGCTCGGGCAGTGGGGGGAGGTAGCCGTGCTGCAGCAGATGACGCAGAGCGTGAGCGATCGTCTCCGTCGGGCTCAAGTTACGTAGCTTCAACGTGCGGAATGCGATGGCGAACCAGACCGGAGGCTGTGCGGCAAACTCGGCATCGACACCAGCGGCGACACGATCCTGCGCCAGCTTCGCGCCTTGCCGCTGGCAGTGGGGCATGCGGGCAGCGTCATCGGCGTCGACGACTTCGCATTTCGTCGAGGCCAGCGCTATGGCACCATCATCGTTGACCATGAATCAGGCGGCGTGATCGACCGGCTTCCGGATCGCACCAGCAGTTCTCTGGAAGGCTGGTTTGCTGCGCAACCGGCCTTGCCCGGACCTTCGGAGAGGCCGTTCGAGCGAAGGATGTCAATGCCCTGTCGGCGTGGACCGCGCATGCGACGCAGTCAGCATCCCCCAAGGCGAGGTACGGGTTCGCCGACGGGCTGATCCGGAACTGGCCGGAGGTAAAGGCGGAGGTCGGGCTGCCGTGGAGCAACGGCCGAACGGAAGGGCACGTGAACCGATTGAAGCTGATCAAGCGGAAGATATACGGTCGCGCCAAACTCGACCTGCTCAGAATTCGAGTCCTCGGCCATGAGCCATAGTTCGTTCGATCACGTCGATCGGCTCCGGTGCTGTCAGGTTTCATCGAGAGAAACTATGAAAGCCGGGTCTCCCGGCGGTGGTCCTGATTTGGGATCATCGTCCCATGTGTAGCGGGCTGATCGCGTGGATCGCCCAAGAACTTCAACCTGCACAAGGAGACCCGACATGAGCATGATTCTCGCCATTGACCTGGGCAAGTTCAAGAGTGTGGCCTGCAAATACCAGACCGCCACCGGTGAGCACACATTTCAGACGCTTCCAACTTCGCCCACAGCACTGCACGATCTGATCGTCGACATTCAGCCGACCCGCGTGGTGATCGAGATCGGCTCCGCAGCGGGCTGGATCAAGGATCTATGCGAAGCACTAAACGTGTCGATCGAGGTGGCCAATCCCAATCACGAGGCGTGGCGATGGAAGAACATCAAGCGCAAGACGGACAAGGACGATGCCTTGAAGCTGGCGCAGCTCTCGGTCATGGGTCAACTGCCCACGGTGACGTTGCCGAGCAAGAACGTGCGGCAGTGGCGCAGCTTCATCGCCTATCGTCGTTCGCAGCATTCCCCGCATGAGTTTCATTCGATAGCACATGTCTTGGCATCGATCTGGAAAAGTTGGTCGGATCGCTCCCGCGGTTGCACAAAGCACTCCCATCGCCGCGGCGCTGTCCCTTTCCGCACTGCGCATAACGTGGGCACGCCTTCCGTTGTGCGCAGTGCGGTCAGGCCGATGGAAACGGTTTCTTATTTCAATGGTCGCCCGCGACCTGCAGTCTCAGTTGGCGGATGGCGTCCCGCGACGTTTGATGAACATTAACGCGCCCAGCCCGACCAACCCCACCATTCCAGGTTCGGGGATCGGTGTGACCGAGCCATAGGTTGTTCCGATCCGCAGTTCATCTACGTTGAAGACACTGCTGCCGTAGTTCTGACGGGCATGCCAGAAATACACCGCGTCGAACGTATGATCGCCGGTCAGATCCTCGATAGCCGCATCGGCGGTTGAGGTATCAGGCGCTTCGTTGAGCTTCGGATTCAGCCAGAGGTAAGCGTTCGTTACGCCTTCCGTGTCTTGCGGATCGGGAAACTCGAACATGAGCAACACGAACGCAGGCGTGTCCCATGAGACATTGGTGTTCGAGGCCACACTGTCTCGTGCCGAGCGCAACGACCAGACGCCATCAAATCCGCCGATACGGAACGTGACGTTGCCGGCGCTGGTCGGGTTGCCGAAGCCAAGGTCCAGAATGGTGTTGCTCACCGATCCCGTCGGATCAGCCAGATAGCTTAACCAGAGTTGGCCACCGTCCGCGCCGAGGTTGGGGGAGGCATCCGTCGGCGTGGCGTATCGCACTGCTCGCCCATGCGTCGAAGCATTCGTCGCGGAGATCACCGCCCGGTTGCCCGAAGTCACCAGTTCATTGCCATCACCGTCGGTGTAAGACATAGATGCCTCACCCACCGTCGCGGTGTTGTACGCCCAGCCGCGTCTGGACGACGAAGACCCATCCCCCTCCACCGGCCAACCGACCCCTCCATCCTGCCCTTGAAGTAACTCCTCGGCCGAGTAGTCAAACCCCTCGTAGAGCAACAACTCAGCCTCCGCGCTCGACGACATGCCCAGCACGCCAACGAGTATGCCGGTCATGACTACTTTGCCGCTTCGGATTGTTCGATGCCTTCTCATTGTGTGTTTCTCCTCTGTTAAAGACAAATATGATGATCGACTCGTTCCAGACCAATCCCGCTGCCAATCCCCCGCCTTAAAAAAAGCCGTCCGTGACGCCGATGCGTTCCAGAATCCTGGTCCGCGTCGGGCCCGTGCCACATCCAGGAACTCCCATGCAGTCTTACCGATAGGCATCCTCGCCCGGCACCATGCTGTACCACCCGTCTTCCACACCGATATTGTCCGGGTCCTTGCGGAACTCCCATGATTGTGCAAACTCAATGCGCCCACCGTCCTGGTAGACCTCCACCGGTTTGTGAATGCCGGCGTTGCCGTCGGAGGCGTGCATACGCACAATCAACAGGTTTTCGCCATCCACAAGGTCCTCGGGTTCGACCGTGATGACGAAGGGCACGTTCCACAGTTCGACCGCTGGCCGCCCTTCCGATTCCGCCGTATGTTCGCCCACGAGTTTGCCGTTCACGTAAACCCAAGCCTGCTCGTCTACCGCGCCAAAACGAATCTCCACCGGACGATCGAGCCGGTGACCAGGAATACTGAATGTATTGCGATACCAACCATGCCCGAGGTATGGGCCGACGTCCGTGTGTGCGAGAAACGCCGGGACCTGCACAGCTTCGTACTCGTCGAAACGCGGGCGATCCTGCACAATGTCCTGGCCGCTGGTCAATTGATCGATCTGCGCGCCGTACTGCCGCCGTTCAATACGGACGGCACTGAGATAGTTCGAAATGAAGTCACCTTCATGCGCACGTCGAAAGGACACCAGGTCATGGATAGCCTGTTGTGCCGCCGGTGCATGGCCTGGGTCGTTAATGTAGCCTTGAATCGCATCCACCATTTGAACCGCCAGCTTGGCATGCATCAGGCCAGTCTGGAGGAACTCAACACGTTGCGCATACTCAGGCAATGAGTCGGTCACGGCCTCGCGCAACGCCCGGTCCAGCAATCGCTCGGCGTGGGCGAAAATTTCCTCAGAATACTGTTGGGACGCCGTCGCCGGACTGCTCCACATGTTGTTCCATCGCCCCTCGGAGAGCAGACGATGGTTGTGCTGCTCCCAGAAGTCGAAGTACGTTTCCACATGCTTCGCCGCGGGCCCGAACGCGCTGTAGTACTCGCGCTTGATCTCGTTGATTGAAAGCTCCGGCTTCAAGTACAAGCGTGCGTACATGTAATGTTCAGGCCCTCGCGTCGCAAACTGGCCACGATAGGACATACACACCGTCGTCATGCCATGCTCATATGCAAACTTGAAAAACTCGCCGCCCTGTCGCGTACTGATATGTGGCATGACATATCCGCCCAACTCCCAGTTCGGTCGATAGCCGAGTTTCGCGCCGGTGGCTTTCCATCCCAGCCATTGTCGCTTCATCCACGCCAGACGCTGCGGGTCGGTCGGGAACCAGATCGTAGAGCCTTGCCCCCATGGACAGAACTCGAGATACACATTCTGGTCCAACTGAATATCAACACTGGGGGCCGGAAAGTAGCCCATGTAGATGTAGGCAATGATCTCAACATTCGGATTACTATCCTTCGCAAGTTCGTAGACGGCGTTGTAGAACCGCGCATATCGGTTCGACACAATCCGACCGGTCATGAATGCATCATTGGGGTGCGGCTCGTCCCATGCTAAGCAGTTCTCACATTGACAGGTGGCGTAATGATCCTTGGCCCCCAGACGCAGCACATCACCGCCGTCCCATATTTCGTCGACGATGAATCGGTGGAGGTCAGGATTCGACATGCACGGGTCTACACGCATGGAGTTCGGGCTGTAGTGCCCCCTCCGTCCTGATTCATCCATCATGAAAAATTCGGGATGTTCCTTGCCATACTCCTGCCACCAGGTTTTCATATTGTGACTCACCCGCCCGTGCACAACGTATTGTTCGCGGTTCAGACGAGTGCCCATCCGGTGCCGGCGAAGGAATATTGCCGTCTCTTTTGCAAATTCCTCCAACCCTTCATCGGAGAATGCGAGCTGCTTGTTCTCAGGCCTGTAGCGACGAATCGCACCTTCTATCGACTGACGCCAACGCATTCGGCGAAACTCTATGGCTGGCTGAATCACTTCGTCCAAATCATCAATCGACAGCGCATCCAATCGTGGAACATACGTCCCCAATGCGCCAGGCCAAAGCCAACGCACCCCCACATACCGCTCAAGCAACTCATAGACACCAAACAACGTGCCGCTGTATTGGTTCTGCTCATGAAGCGGGTCGGCCTCGGCATCTTCACGCCCTACTACGTATATATCGTTATCTATGGTTTGCAGAAGCGACGCCTCCAATGGCAGTTCGTCAATTGCAATACCTACCTTTCGAGCCGCGTGCGTGTCGCCGACATAGACGCGGACTGAGAACTGAGACAAGTCCGCCGCCTCTGTATGGATAGCCAGGCGGGCACCAGTAGCTTTCTCCACATGATGAACAAATTCTTCGGCGGCGTAGGCGGCCGTCAGGCTCGGCGACTCGGCAATAACCACAACTGCCGCCGTCTCCCCTTGATTAACAATCGTCACACTTGCCATCGACCTATTTGCGCCGCACGCAAGGACTCCCGCCAGCACCAGGCACTGAAGAACCGCGACGCCAGGGACGGAATGAAAAAGCCAGTTAAGGTACATAACGATCCTGCTCCGGTACAAACGATCTGTTCAGTAATCCACGATTCCTTCGGACCACACCTCATTGGCTCGGCGATTCGCAGAACATTCAACACACAATTGAGCCGCACATGTGACGTCCGCTTGCGGCTTTGCTTGAAACAAAACGTTAATCGATCTGATAGAACCAATCCGAAGGTGTGCCATCCGCAAGTCGGCCGCGGCCACCAAGATGGGCATATTGAACATCAGACCCCTCGTATTCGACCGCTTCGCCAATCCTTCTGGGGCGGGCTCGTTCGACGTGGCCGTCATGGAACAGGAGATTCACTGTGTTGCCGTGCCGAAGATGCGCCGTACCGTTGTTGTTTTGTACCCAGAGACTCCACATCGCGAATTGTCTCTCTGTGACGCCGTGATAGGTATCCGTCAGCAAGGGAAAGTTTGACGGTGATTGAACTCGTCGCATGGCAAGCACTTGCATTCTCGTACCATCGCCGACGGGAACCAGTTCGGCGAACGGATCCTGAGCAGCGGGAAACATTCGAATGCCGAATACTTCTTCATGGGCGGTTTCGCGGTCGACATTCTCGTCCCATCGGAACGGATCGTGCGATGGGCAAATAAGTGCATTCAGGTCCTGCGCGGTGTAACCTTGATCAGCCCATACCAGGGAGTAAAAGTGTGTGAAACTGCCACCGGGATCGTAGTGTCTGGCGAGCAAATATTCACTGTTGTCATCCTGATACATGGCGGCGGCAAGACCAGCCTGCCGCTGAAGACTGCCACAGGCGATGGCCCGCGCAGTTTCGCGGGCTGCACTGAGCGCGGGCAGCAGAATCGCGACAAGCAATGCGATAATCGAAATCACCACAAGAAGTTCAATTAAGGTAAATGCTTTGGTGCCTATCATGATAATACTCTTCTTCGTTGGCGTTTCCGTGCATGCGGGTTCCGCCCAGCACTATGACGCCGAGATGTTTACGCTACATGAAAGTACGACTTGATCCCGCTGAATCAGGTTTCCAATTGGCACGACCCCGTCTTGCCGGATCTGAAGAAGCCCGAACAACCAGCTCCGGCAACAAGAGTCGATTTTCCAGCGACGTCTTCTTTTGGCCTGATTTCAACTGATCGATCAGCATTTCGACTGCGATGCGACCAATGCCTGCGGGCTGGCAAACCGTTGACAATGGAACCGCAAGGTGAGCCGCAAACGCCTGACCGTCGAAACCGATCACAGCCACATCCTCCGGGACGCGCACACCAGCATGCGTCAGGACATCCATCGCTGTTAGCGCCACCTGATCAGATGTCGCCACCACGCCGTCGACGAACTCCCCCGACTCCAGCAACGCGTTCGCGGCACGCCGGCCGAACTCATAGCCGCTGTCCACTTCGTCCCGAAAAAACAGATGCTCCTCCCGCGACGAACCACACTCCTCCAACGCCATCGTGAACCCGTCCATCTTTTGCGCCGCGGGATCCGCCTGACTGCCCATGCCCCCCGGCATGAAAAACGCCAATCGACGGCACCCCGCATCCTCCATCAGGTGCTTGACCTGAAGATACGCGCCCCGAACGCGATCCACCGCTACGTTCGGGACATGAACCACGTTGGCGGCGTCTATCGTTACCGCCGGCAGGCCCGTCGACAACAACCACTGTATTTGTTCTTCGACCTCATGGCTGGGCATTAAGATGACGCCTGCCACTTGGTAGCTCAGATAATCCGCCAGAAGCGACTGGATCTCGTCACGCCCCCGGCCATGATGGTTGCGGATGAGCACCTGGTATCCCGAGGCGATGACATGACGCTCTACCTCCGCGAGTTTCGCCATGGGAATCGGGTGCATGTCGAGCGAGTGAAACGCCAGACCGATCAGGTTGGATTCCTGCGACCTCAGCGATCGCGCGATCTGATTCGGTCGATACTCCACCTTCTTAGCCGCAGAAAAGACCCGGGCCCGGGTTACTTCCGAAGCCCAGGAAGTCTTCTCCCCCCGCAAGATCGCCGAAGCGGTACTCACTGCCACCCCCGCCTCACGAGCCACGGTCGAAAGGGTCACGCGCTTCCGGCCCGTCTTGCTACGAGGTTGATCAGGTACGATTGAGGCCATAAAAAGAGCCTGAACAAGGTTTGGTAAGAGAATGACCACCGTCATTAGACAACGTTATCTACCTTCCGTCAAGTATAATCTTCAGAAAAGATGATTCAAGCCCATAGTGACACCCTTCACGGATCAAGGAGGTGTTTGATGCCCCGTAAATAACGTTGTCTAATCAATTCACCGGCTTAGCGGCGGCCGAGCCCGGCATTGGACGCGGTCCATAAACTCGCCACCCACGCCCGATCGGCTTCGCCGGACGGGCGGCCGATGACCGGTCTGGTTCGGATCACTGCTGTTCTGGTGGTTAGCGTTCATACCCCTAGGTGCTACGGACATTCCCCGCTGGTTCGCCTATGGTTTGATTTGGCCAGGGAGGGCCAGCATGCGACGACGTCACGAACTCACGGATGAGCAGTGGGACCGCATTCAGAACCTGTTGCCGGGCAAGGCCGGCGATCCCGGCCGCACGACCGCCGACAACCGCCTGTTCGTCAACGCGGTGCTTTACGTCCTGAAAACCGGCATCCCCTGGGCGGATCTGCCCGAGCGGTTCGGCAGGCCCAACACCGTCTGGAAACGCTACGACCGCTGGTGCGCCCAAGGCGTGTGGGAACGCGTGGGCCGGGCGTTGGGCGAGACGGACCTGACGGGCGAGCAGGACGAGGTGCAGCTGGACGCCACCAGCGTCAAAGCGCATCCGACCGCGTCGACGGGACGCCGACGGCGAGGTGAAAAAAACACGACGCCGACGCCCGCCGCGGCCTCGGCCGATCGCGGGGCGGGCTGACGCCGTACGCCCAGGACATCACCGCCCAGCACCAGGAACAGCAGGAACGACCGGCCACCGCCGCAGACGACGCCCAGCGAGCCCTCGACGACCTCGCCGTGCTGATCGACGACCCCGCCCATGGCATCGGCCGGCAAGCCCTCGACAAGCTGGCGGACCGCCTGCTGTGGGCGGATCAAGACACCCCCGGCCAGGACGTCGCCGTGGTGCCCGCTGACCAGGTGGTGGTGGCGAGCCACCAACCCCGGGTTGTGAGCGTAGTAGTTGGTTGCTCAGCCAACAAACGAGAATTACATCCTCTACCATGCGTAATGGTTTCAGAGCGAGCGAACACTTCTGGCATGAATGTTGTAATGCCCTGGCAGGAAGGGTGTTGCGGTTAACAACACGCTCCCGTGCGTTCCAGGATCCGCTGAAGTAGTGGTCGATGTTTAGGTTGCCAACCTGAAGGTTGATCTCGCACACCTCTTCAGTTTTCGATGTTCGTACTTGGGGGGAGGGGTTGCAATGGGTTCTTAAGCAGCCTGCCGGATTCGCCCCACGCTGCGTGGCGTAGCGTGTTCCGGAGTACGTCACGAGCCTCCGCTACTTTACCGATCACAGCAGCCTCGGCACCCGCCTCATCGGTAGGGTACTGATGCGTAGGATCGGCATGTTCACAGGTCAGCCCGAGCCTGTGAATGGGCCGAAAATCGGCACGAGTAGCTTTCCACCCCACACGAAGCGTGGAGGGGGCGGTAGGACGTGTGCCTGGACCGACTCAAGTAGCCCGGGACGCAACCGCGTGCAAGTGGACTGGTCTATCGTGGCCGGACTGTGGACCACCGGTCTCGTTATTATATAATCGCTGGTCAGCGAAAAGAGCGGAAGCCCCGTGGACACCTCAAGCCCGGAGATTACGCGACCAGTCGCCACAGTGTGTGACTCAAAACAGCACTTGCACCGCCAGTGGTGGTTTAGCGGCAATTAGCCTTGATGCTGTTGTGCATCCCCGACCTTCCACTGCACGGGAGAAAATATGCGCTATAAGGATGATGAGTTAGTTGCGGGCTACACGGCAGAAGAGATAGAGAAACTGTTCTTCCTACGGGCAGGTCTGGACGACCTGTCGCCTGACGAGAAAAATCAACTGCTCGCAAAGCTCAATCACATTGGCTTAGCTCAGATACGCTTGGATACTGTCCATTTATTGCTTTGTGTCATGCACGAAGCTCGGGAGAAAGATCAGGATCGTTTTCTCAACGAGGTGTTCTTTCCGTGGTGCGGTCTCCGTCAGCAGACGAGAAGTCACTTCGAGCACATTGCTGCAGAACTCGTACGCATCGGAAGTTTCACGCCTGGATCGACAAATGAGAGTGTCCATTGCGCAAACTTATATCGTCACATTGTGTCGGACCTGTTCGACCCCTACCTATCGCTTGTAGTTGCTTGCTTCCAGTTCAATGAAGGAAGCTTCACAAGCATGGAGGTTTCGGATTTAGGGCAGGCTGAACGCAGTAAGTATGAGTACCTCGCTGCAAGGGTTGACGGGTTCTTCGGCAGCGATCCGTCTTTTCTCGCCGGATACGACCCGCGGGTCCGAAATGCAATGTCTCATACGGGCGCTGCCGGCGTGACCTATCTGCCAGACCGAATCGTTTTCAAGAACATCAAGCGAGGGAATTCGCCTAGAGTCGAAGTAGTAGAGTGGACGCCCGATGAGTTGCAGCATCGTATACTTCAGTTGCTCGAGTGTCTGCAGTCAATAGAGGCAGCCGTCGAGATCTTCGGGCTCGACATCGGCGAGGCAATTTTCAAGGACTTTACAACCTATTCCCAGTTTGTTCTGAATGCCCTATCGCCGGAACAGCGAACGCAACTTCGTGGGCATATGGACGAAGTCCTCCAAGCAGTGCGGCAGAAAGCCGAACTCACGGTGGAGCAGCGTGCATCCATTCTAATGAACACCCTGTCGCACAATCTGCAGATTCGCCAGATGGGCCTGCGGAACGTGCGGTTACGCAATAACCCGGAAGCAGTGCATTTAGACGTGCCCCTCGACGCCATTGACACCAGTAAGGATGGTGAGCTTGTTACGCGCGCCTGTGAACTGGCGCGGTATGCGATCGTCGCTCGGGCAGTCTTCAGAAACCTCTTTGACACCTTTGTTGTTGTTGAGACGAACGACGAAGATGTGCCTTGCCAGCTTATCGGTGAATTCCCGGGAGTTCTTTTGGACGAGTACGCGGATGAAAAGGCAGGGCTTGTTGATCTTCTCAACGACGGAAAATGGTGGTTGGACCGTGAACCACTCGGGATTGAAGTCGACTTTGACGCGGTCAAGCAGGTTGAACATTCCCAAGCGGCTCGGCCGTTTCCGAGAAAGCCGCGTTGACAGGAATTTTCAGAGGGTACCCTATATGCTCTGGCGAAACGCACGGGCGACGGACCCGACTTTGCCGAGGTGGCCGACTGGGCGATTCGGGCGGCGATCATCCAGTACCTGGCGGGGGTGGCGGCGCTGGAGCGGGGGCGCTGCACAGTGGTGGTACAGCGCCCCGGCCCTGATATTCACTCTCCTGGTTTCAACTTTGGCCCGCGATTAAAACGGGTTGGCCTCTCGTCGCCATGTCACGCTCATGGCGTTCAGGCCGTTGGCGAGGTCTTCGTAGAAGCAAGCCTTGGCGGTCATGTGCATCGCGAGCGGGTAGCCCTGCTCGTTGTCCGTTTGCTGGGCGTACTCCACGGCCTTGGCGAAACATTCCGGCTCATCTTCACCACGTCCAACCATCAACAGGGCGCACAGCTCGTGCTGGGCTTCGCGTGACAAGCCCCGGACGCATCGTTCGATGATTTGCCGCCAGCGGTCGTCGCGAAGCCCTGACGGCCCCTCGCCCATGCCGATGAATCCTCGGTCGTGGTTGTTTCCGGTGTAGTGGTGTGGGATCGTTTGCTTCGCGAGAAACATAAGGTCGGTGAGGTCGTCGGCGGTCAGGTGCTGCATGGTCGTCATGGTTCGATTCTCCAAGGTGGGGGTGTAGGTCATCACTTCTTTTCCTGCGCCTTCAGCATGGCCTCGTATTCAGCTTCCAAGCGATCCTGCGACCAGTCCACCATCTCGCTGACGATGGGGGCCACCGCGCCATGGCTAATGGTGTTCTCGTTGAGGTAGAGCGATTGGCCCAGCCGGCCCAATTTCCACCGGATCAGGTCGAAGTGCGTGGTCAGCCGGTCAAGATAGGCCCAGACCTGCTGGGGCGTTCCGCGTTCCTGCAAAGCCTTCACCTGGTCGAACAGTCGCTTCCGGTCCTTGCCTTTCACCCACAGCGGCATGCTCAAATTGCACTGCGGGTTTTCGTTGCGGCGATGCTGGCAGACGCGCCACCAGTAGAACGACACGAACTGCTGAAGGGTCCAGCGGTCGAGGTTGAGGTTGTAGCGGTCCTTGCCGTCTTCGTCCGTCCACCGGTCAACGTGCTGATACCAGTTGCCCGTCGCGGGCTTGAGGCCTTCGGCGCTCATGCCATTGCGGAAGTAACCAATACCCCACCACAGATAGAACTTCACGTTGTCCACGCTGGACAGGATCAGCGCCCGTTCCTCGGCCGTGGGATCTCCGCCGGTGCTCGCCTTCGGCGGAGTGTGGGTGGCTGTGCTGGTCGCAGCCTTCGGCTGTGGAGAATCACCTGCGCGGGTCGCAGCCTTCGGCTGCCCGTTGGGGGCTACGCTGGTGGCATGGTGTGAGAACTGATCACCCTGCGGGTTGCCGCTGGCAGGGGTGCCGGGCTGCGAAGCCGGCCCGGCCTGCTCCCCTCTTTCATTAGTGTTTTCAGTGGTGTAATTCTGAATGTAAAAAGCTGGTGTATTACTGTGGGCGGTTGAATGGGCGGGTGAATGGGCGGATGGCTGGGCGAGTGGCTGGGCGGATGAATGGGCGTTCCAGTCGCCGGGCGTATCGTAAGCGTCGGAATCAAGCCAAGTTACAAGCGTAAGTGCCTGGGTGTGTGTGGCCGTTCTACCGTAAACCGTGTGGGCGTCGACGATGCCGGCGGCCTTCAAGTTCCGCAATACCCGCCGGGCGGTATCTCGCGGCTCTTTGCACCCTGCGGCCTTGCCCAGCGCCTCCATGCTGATGGCCCATTGGCCCCGTTGGACAGTGATTCCCAGCTCGGAAAACGTCGCTGGCTGGCTGGCAATCTTCTGGTACAGCTCCAGCACGACGGCCCGGTGCTCGGCCTTGGTCTTTCGCCAGAAGTGGGTCTGCGTGAACCACCGGGGCCACGCGCGGAAGCCGGTAGCTTGGTGATGCTGTTGGGCAAAGGTGGGCGGGGCCGTGTCCGTGGTGTGGGGGGCGGTTGCGATCATCTCCTGGCCTCCAGTCGCTGGGGTGCATAAAAATGCCGCCGGGAACCACCCCGGCGGCGAGTTTCGCCCAGCGACGAGCGAGGAGAGAATCAGGTTGTACGGTTACGGAAGCTGCTGTCGTCGCTGGGTTGCGGCTGGTCAGGCCGACCCCGGCTGGCCGGGGGATAATGTCAGATCGGGTTTTTTCGATCGGGGTTGAGCGCTGTCTGATAAAAATCTGCTCTTTTTGCTGGGGGCTCATTTACGGCTGTTTTTGAGTGTCGCGTAGTGATGTGGATCGCCCCCTTCACGGGGGCGTGGTTTGAAACCTGGTCCAGTCGCTGCACCAGCTCCTCGACCGGTCGCCACGGCGGCGGCCGGCATGGCGGGCCGGGAAGCGCCACGCAACGGCGAATTACAGAAAAGAAGTTGCTTTATCTTTAAAATCAGCCAGAGCATGGTAAGTGTACAACTGTGAAAATTGAGTGAAAATATCTCAATATTGAGCAGGGTGGGCGACCCATGAATGGCTCGGCACGCTGACGCCCGCGATCCGAAGAAGGCCCTCGGTGCCGCTTGTTTTCGGGGTCTGGGCTGTATCCTTTTGTTAAAATGTGCCTGTCACCAGGATAATTGAAGCCTATCCACCAATCCCGCGCGTTTCGCTTCTTCGGCGTGCCGGGCTCGAATCCCAATCCATGAATTACTCGAAGGCTTATTGACAGGATGCAAGTTGTGAGATAGATTAACTCATAATGGGCACTACTCTCCAAGACATTGCCAAGCAGGCCAATACCAGTCTGATGACGGCTTCCCGCTCGCTGCGCGGCACGGGGCGCGTTAACCCCGAGACACGTCGCCGTATCCGTGCCATTGCTGACCGCTTGGGCTACACGCGTCATAAAGGGCTGGTGATGCAGTCGGTTGCGCCGTCTTCGGATGAGGCTCGGCAGCGTCTTCTGGTGCCTGTTTTCGGCAAGGCCGCCGATCTGGCCAAGTCGCGGACCGGGCAGGCATTGATCGACGGCCTGAAGGACCGGCTGGAGGAGCTGGGGGGCACCCTGGAGGTGGTCGAGGTGAAAGATATTGCAGACCTGTTGAAGGCCTGCAAAAAGCGCCGCCCGCACGGCGTGGTGTTGCGTCGGCCGTTCCCGCGGGCGTGGGTGGAGAAACTGCGCGAGACCGCTCCTGTCGTCTATGCGATCTCCCACGACTATCAGGAGGGCGTCGACGCCGTCTACGCCAACGAGCATCGCTCAGGCGCCATGATCATGGATCGGCTGACCTCGCTTGGGCATCGCGAGATTGCATGGTTCGGCGTGGTCGACCACCACGCTCCTTTTCAAAACGTATTTTTTGCGTCTGACTCGTCGACCGTCGTGGACCGTCAAGCGTGGTCGATTCACAACATTCGCCACGCCGTCTGGGCCGGGCTCGCGGTGTGTCAGCCAGATCAGAAGAAGATGCCGATGGTGCTTCTGGAGCGCGACTGGCGTTTTCAGAGTCTTGAAGACGTGGTCGCTCGGGGGCTGAGTGAAATTCTTACGTTGCGTCCACAGCCCACTGCCATCGTGGTGGCGTCGGATGCGATGGCGCACGCGATGCTCGGCGCCTTGCGGGCGCGTGGGCTGCGCGTGCCCGAGGACATGAGTCTGGTCGGCTACGGCATGGCGGGCGATGAGCAGACAGACCTGCCGTTAACGCGTATCGATCTGCCCATGAAGACGATCGGCCGCGCCATTCCCGAACTCATTCGGCGTCGGCTGGCTGACCCTGATGCGCTCGCGATGAGTGTTCAGCTCGATACGACCCTGTTCGAAGGTGCGACGATCGCACCCGTCCGTCGTTCGTAACGCGGACTGGTTTTCCGTGATCGATTCCTGTTCGATTCCATTCAAGCAGTAGGAGGAAACATATGTTGTCATTTCGCCGACCGTTTTCAATCGTCGCCGTTGCCGCATTGGCTGGCCCGGGCCTGATGCACGCCGATGCGAGCGTGCAGCCTTATGTCGCCGACGCGAATACGATCGGCCTATGGCATCTGGATGAAACCAACGATCCGCCGACCACCTTCGCTGATGCCAGCGGCAACAACTATACGTTGACATACGAGGCGGCCGGGAGCGCCACGGTCAGCGCAGAGTCTGTCGCCGGGCTGTTCGGCCAGGGCGTTACCGGCTTCCGCCAAGGCGGCTCGACTGACAACCTTCGCCTGTCGGCGACGGGTGTCGCTGGTACCAATCCCGCGACACAGACCTTCGAAGCCTGGATGATGTGGGAGAATGAGGCCGACCTGCCGCAGAACACCACAGGCGGGGGCGCTTTTAACGCTTGGCAGACGCTGATGCACCGCAGCCAGCACCAGCAGATCCTTCGGCTTGAGCCCAACGGTACCGGTGGTGCGCAGATTCACTACCGAGTTCGAACGCAGGCTCCGTCGGGCGGGACCGCCCGAACAGAGGACACGTATTTCGACATGGGCGAGATTCTGGCCAATACCTGGTATCACCTGGCCGTGTCCATGGAGGAAGTTGGCGACGACCTGATCGTCCGCATGTACTGGAACGACGTCAACACCGGCACCGCCACGCCGAACCCCGTCGTCACCAACGTGCTGGAGGACTTCACCTATGACTCACGCTGGTGGAACAATATGTGGATCGGGGGCAACACACTCAGCGGTGTCGACGGATTCGCAGGCATCATTGACGAAGTGCGTCTGAGCAACATCGCACGCACCGAGTTCAACACGTTGGTTCCCGAGCCGGCCGGGGCCGCACTCTGGCTGGGTGCCGCGGCGGCGCTGATGTGGCGACGTCGCCGAGTCGCAGCATAAGCAGTATTTTTCGGATTCGCGCGTCGTGCCGTCATGCGGGGCGACGTGCATTGCAACGGGGTTCAAAGCGGATGGTGATCGCAGATGCCGATGATGTGAATCGGCCTGCCCGCAAGTGTTCTGTCGAGGCGGAGACCATCCGTTTGCCACCGACTCGACCGCTGATTCCAGCAAGGAGTACGCTGATGAAACCTCGCGCTTTCACCCTGATTGAGCTTCTGGTCGTGATCTCAATCATTGCGGTGCTGATCGCTTTGCTGCTGCCTGCACTGCAATCGGCACGCCAGAGCGCGCAAGCGATCTCGTGCCTGTCGAACTTCCGCCAGATCGGCGTTGCGCTGCTTCAGTATGCGGACGACTCGCCTGGTGGTGAACGGTTGCCTCAATCCGCAGGGGTGACCCTGGAGGGGCATTCGGTATGGGGTATTCTCGCCGTTCGGCCTTATTATTTCGGGGGCGTAAATGGCAGATACTGGTGGCGCGACGGCTCGCCAATTACCCCTTTGGACATTGAGAAATGTCCTTCGGGAGGCCATGTCCGTCCATATTCCATGGATCATCTCGGTCACACCTATATTACGATGTATCAAAATGCGGCGCCCGACCATCCCAACTACATACGTACTTTCCGTACCAGCTATGATCGCCCGTCGGAAACGCCACTCATTTTCGACTCGGACTTCTACAACGCCACAGGCACTACGTATGGTTCGCCACATTGGTGGTTAAACAGCCTCATCGGCGACCGCCATCAAGGGTCCATCAATCAGTGGTATCTCGATGGCCACGCCAGCCGTGTGCAGATGGATGAAAAGTACGTCGACAGCTCTTGGCTGCACCGCCTCTTTACGCAATTTCGATACTGAGATCGTGCTGTGATTCATCAACGAACAGTCATAGACTGCCTCCCACCACACGCCCGGCTGACGTTGCTTTAACCAGTGGCCTGGCGGCAATAGCTTGCGAGTTTATCCATGAACCAGCGAACCAACGGGCGTGCTCTGACGATCCTGTCAGGCATGGTCGCGTGCCTGTTCACCGCCACGGCGTTCGACACGGCGGGCGCTTCCGAAGGGCCGACGCTCGCGTCGATCGAGCCACTGGCTCGCGAGGTTCAGGAAAGTGTTTCGTTTGAATCGCTGCCTGCCACGGGCAAGTTCGCTCACCGGGCGTTTCGCAACTCGGATTTTGTCAGAAGAGCCGGCAAGACCGTTCTCAACTGGCAGCCGGCGGAGCAGGGGCAGGTCTGGCTGCATGTCCCTGCGGTGCCCGAGGACTGGTCCGGCTATGACGAACTGGTGCTGCATCTCGAATCGGCCAGGGCCACCGGTGCAAAGATCAACCTTCAACTGCGCAGCACCGGCGACCGGGACGAAGGCTACTACCTGACGCAGTTCGAGGTGGACTGGCGAGGCCCGCGAACGCTTCGCCTTTCGTTGGACGACGATTTCACCGGCCACCGCGCGCCGGCGGGCATGGCTCGCATCGAAAGCATGATGTTCGGCGCAAGCGGCTGGCGGGCTGAACCGATTGCAGGCACGCAACTGAGGGTATTGGACATGCAACTGGTCAAGATTGCCCACCCGGTCGAGTCATTGCTTGCCAGGGAAGGGCGACAGATCTGGGACGCGCCGAACTTCAACCGACGCAACTACAGTGGGGCTGTGTTTCATGTCAATCATCGCGAAGGCGACGCGACCGTCGTCGACTTGAGTTATCAGGCTGACTCACCGCTGGCGGACGAACAGCCGGCCAACCTCGAACTGCGCGTGTTCAACCCGGAAGATCGCTGCGTGCTCACGGCCGACCTTTCGCGAGAAGGCCCGCAGTGGTACAGCACGCAGATTGACCTGTCCGACCAGCCGGCCGGTCGATATCGCATTTCGATCACCGGCTATCACCGGGGCCTTGCGCTCGCAGCCGAGCCCGCCCAGCCAATCGGCGTGACCGGAGCCTACACGCTGGGACTGCCCGGCCATGTGTCGGACCAGTACATCTACCTGCCGCGTGATGCGAGCTTCTGGGAGCTTTGGGTTGCCGCCCGCGCGCCGGGGCAGGCGATTGAAGTGTATGACGTGGATGATCGGTTGGTGAAGACAGTGGAGGTACCCGTTGAGCCGACGGGTTGGAAGCGTGTGCGGTTCGATGACGTTGAAGGCGACAGCGTCTGGCGTCTGCATGCGACAGGCGGCCGCGAGTTCCGCGTGGCGGTGCTGGGCGTGCCGAGCGTGATGTGGCCCGACCGTGCGTCGGCCGAGGCGTACGGCCGAAGCGTGCGCCATATCGCTGGGCGTCGTGTGACCCACGGCTGGCAGGTGCCGATGGCGACCTGGCTGGCGGAGGTCAGCGAAGCCGATCTGGCGCTGAACGTGGATGAACCGAGCCGACCTGACTTTTCGCAGATGTCGGATGATCAGATGCTCAAGCTCGTGCCGATGGTCGGCGCCTACGGTCCGTTGAGCCAGGGGCCGGACCTGATGGAGCATCAGCTGCTCGACATCGATGCGCCGCAGTTGGGCGTGTTTGCCTACGACCTGGCGGACATACCCGACGAGCCGATCAACCCCGACTGGGCTTCGCCGTTTCGTGATACACGTTACCTGAACACTTTGGCATGGCTGTATGCGTATGAAGCGGACGGGATCAACCCCTACTACCGCAATCCGGGTCTACTCAATCGCATTATGGCCGGCGTATTCCAGCTGTGGCTGGCAGTGGGCGAACGCCAGGCGGTGTTTTCCGAGCGTGCCGACCGCCCGGTGCTCGATACGCATATGTTTTTCTTTCTGGAGCCGATTGCCAGTATTTACAAACTCATTGGCGACGACATGCCTGAGCCGTTGCAGCAGGCCTACCGCGACGGGCTGGTTGAGCTGTTCGGTCGATACGCCTACCACACCGCGTTCATGAGTAACCAGTGGGGCCACCTCCTGCTTGGCCTTTACGACGCTGCCGAGGCCACAGGCGACCCGCTTCTCGCCGCGGCGTACGAACGCAACCTTACCATGCTGATCAACCACACCGCCGGTAGCACGAACCTCGGCCAATCGCCGGCTGGCTATTACTATGAATTCGGCGGCCTTGATGGCATTTACAACATCATGAACGAGCACGCGTGGAGCCTGCTCTACCGCAACAGCGGCGACGAACGCCTGCGCGACAGCGTGGCTCGCAGCTTCGAGCTTCGCCGACATCTCACCGTCACCGGTGCCGACGGCGACCTCGTCTCGGCGCGCAACTGGAACCATCGCACGAACAGCGGACTCGCGGGCGGCTACCCCGCCGCGCGATTGCTGGCCGACTGGCCCGTCGCTTCACGATTCGTACACCGTGACCCGCAACAAGGTGAAGGTCACACCAATATTTCGTGGACCGTCTGGCACCCCGACGCCGCGCGTGCGACACTGGAACACTGGTGGATGCGCTCGGTCGGCTTTGATCGGCTTGGCGATCGACAGGGGCTCGCCGGTCCATTGGGCGCTAACCTCAGCTACCACGCACCGCCGATTGCCCAGCCGGGCCAACTTGCCTGTGAAGAGCCGGGCCCGTTCGTCCGCCACTTTGCGGATGAGTTCACGGCTGGACGATTCGGGCCGTGGTACGCCGTGCTGTATCGGGGCGGGGCTCATTCGGATCGTGCCTTTGGCGGCAGCGGGCTGGCAACGCTCTGGCATGAACGGTTCGGCCCGATCATGCTCGGGCACACACCGATCAACGGTGACCATACCCCCTCCACGGACGAGCCCGACGGTGTCATTCTGACGCTCACTGACGCATGGACAACACCGACCGACGAGCGTCGCTCAACCTACAAAGCCCACGGCAAACTCACCGGCGATGTTGATCGTGCCGAGCTGGCGAGCACGCTCACAACCGGCGGCGACGATGTGTTCGAGCGGTCCTACACCTTCCAGGGCCAACGCATGACCAGCCGCGGCAGTCACACCAGCGGGGCGGGTGCGAACCACACGCTGTACCTGCCGATCGTTGTCGGGCCGAATGTCGAGGTGGTTGCGTCGAGCGAAACGCATGGCAACGTGGAACTCACCGTCGGCCAGTCCGCGGCGATACAGCAGATCACGTGGCGGCTGGACGGGCATGTCCTGCGCATGACCTTTGAGCAACCGGTGCCGATGACAGTGGTGCGGGAAGAACAGCTTGCAACGACGCCCTTACGCATCATTCGTCTGGACTTCAACGACCAGCCCGGACGCTGGACAGTCGAATAGACGTCGACCAACGGCAGCGAGTTCGCCCGCTTCACCACGCTGGAGAAGCGGTTGAAGTTGAACGTCTACTTCGCCGAGCCGTACAAGGCCTGGCAGCGCGGGGCGAACGAAAACACCAACGGCCTGATCCGCCAGTTCTTCCCCAAGGGCGTCGACCTGC
>JBGUBD010000015.1 GCA_041821185.1 Phycisphaerales bacterium AB-hyl4
GAACAGGCCACGCGCCACCTTTTCGGCCAGCCAATCGAGATTGACTACGCCTGGCAGGCCGAGCCCTGGCAGCCCGACACGTTCGAACTGTTCAACCCCATGAACCGATACCGCGCCTATGGCGTGCAGCATGAGCATCGGCAGTATGGCATCGGCGCATCGCTTCTCGCTGACCGGACCATTCCCCGCCCCGGCTCGGACCTGCTCCGCGCCAAACCACCGCAGCCGCAGTACCAGGCCGTGGCGATGTCGGGTGTGATGACTGATGTCCAGTTCGCCGCGGATCAGCCTTGGCCGCCCGTGTCGTTTGTCATACGGATGCACAACCCCGGCCGAACGTCCACCGTGCAGATCGCCGGGCGCGACGTACCGCTCGCCGCCAACTTTACAACGCCGCTGGTGAAAACGCTCGCGCGCAACGAACCGCGACGACATGCTGGCTTCGGCGGCCTGGTGGCGGGTACACATTGGGAAGACCTCGCCGGGCTGTACATGCTCGAACCGTTCGATCCGGAGCGTATTCCGGTCGTGTTCATCCACGGCCTGGTTTCTTCGTCGCTGGTCTGGGCCGAGATGTTCAACGACCTCTGGCGTGATCCGGAGGTACGTCAGACTTATCAGTTCTGGTATTTCATGTACCCCACCGGCTATCCATTCGCCTATTCGGCCGCGGCATTGGAGCAGGAACTGCGGCAGGTGCGGGACATGCACGACCCCGAACACAAGGCCCCGGCAATGGACCGGATGGTGCTGGTTGGCCACAGCATGGGGGGCCTGATTGCGCGTCGACTCGTGACGGACGCGGGTGAAGCGGTCTGGAACCGCTTCAGCGTGCTGCCTTATGACGACACGGTGCTTCGTGAGCAGGACCGTGAACTGGTGGAGCGCACCATCTTTTTCCAGGCCATGCCAGAGGTGGAACGGGTCATCTTCCTCGCGACACCGCACGAGGGCAGTGCGAACGCCGACCTTCGGCTTGGTCGTTTCGGCTCACGCGCGATCCGCCTCCCGCCGGAGATGTTGCGTGCGGCGGCGCAGATGATCGAAGCAAACCCCGGCCATGCGCGGACACCGATCAATCCCCGCCGTCCCGTCTCCACCGGGATCGATTCGCTCTCGCCCGGCTCGGCATTCATCCAGGCCCTCAGCGACCTGCCGCTCGCTCCCGGCGTGCATGCCCATTCGATCATCGGCAGCGAATCGCAAGGGCAACGTGACGAGCATGGCCAATCCGACTGGTCCGAGACGACCGACGGGCTTGTTCCCTACGCAAGCGCACACCTTCCCCAAGCCGAGTCGGAGTTGGTGATCCCGCAGTCCGATCATTCAGTGCCGTTGCATCCCGCTGCGATCAAAGAGGTCCTGCGTATCCTGCGCGACCATCGGGCAAAAGCGTCGAAGCCGCCCACCGACACGATGCCCTGACAAGTCACGGTACCCGCGCGGCAGGAACGACCGCATCATTGTGCATCAGGTGCTGTGCCTGTCGGGGCGTCCGCAGCGTCTGCGCGAGGACATGCGGCTACGGGCGGCGGAGGTGCTGGACCGCTTTGGCATCGAAGCGGAGGCATTGCTCGACACGACGACCCGGCGCACACCGCTGCGGTCGAAGTGGCTGCTGCGCGACAGGCTCGATATGGCCGTGGAGGAGGCGTACAACCATGTCGAATCGTGAGACGCCCGACCCCAACGAGCGCCCCACCTGGCCGCCGCAGTTCGCGCGACTGCTTCACGACAAGCATTGTCGGACCTGCAAGACGGAACTGGGGCCCGACGCGATCATTGGCCTTGGCGGGCAGATCATCCTCGCGCGCCACACTCCGTGCGCCGGCCCCGTCACGTTCGTGATCCTGCTGTGCCCGCACTGCCGATCAGTACAGACGCGCGTCGCCCCCGCGCCCCGGGACGTGGTGCTGGATGCCATCGCTCAGTTGTATGAGTGGGGCCGACGTCTGACGCCCCGCATGCCGCGGTCGATCAGCGACTGGAGGAAAGCCCGCCAGTGCACTTCGGCCTCGGACGTGGCGACGCTGCAGCCGAGCACGCAGCGTTTGCCGTCGGGCAGCACACCCACGGCGGTCAGCAGGGCGCGGGGCATGACGCTGCCACCATGACGCACCTTTTCGTAGCGGGCGTCGAGGATGAGGTAGCGCACGTCGCCCAGCGGCCGGTTGCGCCACGCCTCGAGCTGCGCGTCGAGTTCGGCGGCGGCGCGGCTGACCTGCGTACTGGTGACGGCCAGGCCGCAGAGTTCTTCCATGACCTTGGTGACTTTGCGTGTGCTGACGCCCTGAACGTACATCTCGGCGATGGCGAGCGTGAGGGCGCGTTCGCTACGGACGCCGCGCTCAAGCGCGTTGGGGTAGAACGGCCTGCCGTGCTCGTCGGCATAGCCGCGCGTCTGGGGAATCTGCAAGGGCAGTTCGCCCACGCGGGTGGTGATGGCTTTGGGCTTGAAGCCGTTGGCGTAGCCGCGACGCGGGTCGGTGCGCTGGTGGGAAGTTGCGCCGAGGGCCTGCTCGCGTTCGATGCGCATGGCATGGTTGAGCAGCGTGGTGAACGCGTCGGCCATGGCGTCGGGTCCGGCTTGAATGAGCAGTTCCATGAGCTGGCCGAGCGTGGTAGAGTTCTGTTGGGCATTCCGGGGGTGGGTCATCGAAGGCTCCTTGAAGGTTGTGATGAACGTTCAAGAAAGCCCAGATGGCCCGCCCTGATGCTGCAATTGGCTCACATTCATCAGGTCGTCGTGGATGAGCAAGGCAAGCCGCGCAACCATCGCCCGATCGAACATCTGCTTGGCCCGCGCATCAACTACGCCGGGCTGCTGGCGGCAATGGCGGAACAGACGCCGCGTCGCGTGCCGCTGCTGGTGGAGGTGCGCGATGTGACGGATGCAGTGCGAAGCTGCGAGGTGTTGCGGAACGGCTCGGTGACCGCCCGGCTCCCGACGTGCTCGTTTGTCGAAGCGTGTTGATGCCACTTGCGGAAAGCGGCGAACTTGCGAACGGTTGCCGATCATCAGGTCAATGCACGCCCTGTTCGAAATACCATCGTAGGTAATCAGGGACATTACAAAATTATGATGGGCGGCATGCCGGCAAAGGTTGTCATGGTCAACTGCACGGGAGCTAAGGTGCTGCTGAAAATGTCGGTGGTCGGTGGAACGGTGTCCGTTCTGTCCTGGACGTGCTTGGCCATCGGTGCCCTACTCTGATCCTCCGCACTGCCCAGCTGGCGCACAGCCAGCCAAGAGATAACGACCAGTTCGAGGAACCCATCAACGTGGGCGACAGTTTCACGGCACGGTCTGGCACTTGTCCCGGCCCACTTTAAAACCCTGTTCCGCAGCCACCTTCAACACTTGCCCACCGGGTAGCGCTCGCCCGCCAGATGCAGGGTGGGCATGCGCCAGTCGAGCATGACATGCTGTTTGCGCAGCGATGCACGTAGCCGCTCGGCCGGTACATCGCGCAACGAACAGTCGGCCTCGCACGCGAGCGCTGCGGCGGTGCCCGCGGCCTGACCGAGTTGCATCATGGTGCGTGACAGCCGACAGCTTGACGCGGCAAGCGCGCTGAAGCCGGCGGCCCGGCAGGCGATCATCAGGTTGGTCACGCCCCGCGGCAGCAAGCATCGCAGCGGCACGCCATAAGGTGCATCAAGTTCAGCACAGCCGCGGGCGATGTGTCGGCCGTGCGTATCCATCGCGTGGTCGGCGATGGCGATGATGTCCGCGTGCCGCTGACCAGCCAGTCCGGCGAGCAGGTCGTGCTCGGTCAACATGTAATCGCAGATGATCCGACGCGACTCGCGCACGCCCAGCCCCGGCGCGATCCAACTCATCCGATACCGCCGAAATTCCGGCACGTGTTGTTGCAGGTCGTGCCAGTGCGCTCTGACACGGCGGGTGCATTCGGCATACACGTCCGCATAGAGCATTTGTCGAAACGCATGGCCTTCCATCGTCGGCAGCATGTTGACGTTGTAATCGCCGTTAGGGTACTGCGTGAAGCTGGCGACCGGGAACCGCTCTCGCCACCAGCACGCAGCCGGTGTCTCCGCCGGCAACGGCTCGACGGCTTCGTCCGCCGCGGGCGTGATACGGTACACCAGTGTCACGCCATTGATGTTCCCGGTCGGCTGTTCCGGTGCATCCGGCTCACCAAAATCAGCCCGCGTGTCTTCACCTTCCCGCGCCGCACAACCCGCGGCCAGGCACAGCCAACCGTCGGCCGTGCCGTCAACATAACTGTGCGCCCGCACCGCCGTGGCGTCGCTGAGCACGACATGCTCGATCGCCGCATCACGCATCGCCACGCGGTCAAAGCCGACGTTGAAGCGCACTTCGCATCGGCCGGTCTCGGCCAGCAGCGCAGCCATTGCGCGGTGCATCGTCCAAGGTTCAAAGGGCACACCATGCCACAGCGATCGGCAGCGTGCCATGTCGTGCTTCAGTCCCTTTGTACCGTGGCGCTGCAACGTGTCGCGATAGCAGCGGGCCGGGTCGATCACCTGCTCGCCACCGGGGAACGGCCGACCGCCCTGCTCCGGGTCATGGTCGAGCATGTGTCGACCGAACGAGTAAACGCCGATTGCGCCCGGCTCGTCGCGCTTGATGCGCGTGTACAGATCAAACGGTATGCCCGTGCCACCGGCGCCCGGCTCCCAGACATTCACGCCGCAGCGCACCGCGTTGCCGCCGAGCGTGTCGCTCTTTTCCACCAGCAACACCGACCGGCCCAGCCGCGCCGCCGCCAGCGCCGCCGCATAGCCGCCCGACCCGGCGCCAATCACTGCCAGGTCATATGACGTCTCCTGCTGCCGTGACACGCAACCTCCGCCGCCGGTTACATCGGCGTAATGTCCTGCACCATCGGCTGCACGCGCATCTCCGGCACGACCAGGTGCGTCGGACGTGTGCAGATGTGTACGACCATCTCCCCGATGTCGTCCGCCTGAATGCACTGCGCCCGCACCTGCGGATCGACCGTGGGATGGCCCGCAATGCTCGCTGCGGCGGCAAATTCCGTCGCGCCCCACGATGGCGTCAACGTCGTCACGCGCACGCCCGCGTCGCGCAGCTCTACGTGCAGGCATCGACCGAACTGGTCCAGCCCCGCCTTCGCCGCCGAGTACGGGCCCCAGCCGGGCCAGGCATGCACCGCACACACGCTCGACACGTTGACGATCATGCCATCGCCCTGCCGCTTCATGATCGACGCCGCCCGCCGACAGCCGAGCATGACGCCCGTCAGATTCACCGCCACCGACTGGGCAATCTCATCATCTGACTGCTCGACCAACGGCTCCACCTTCACGCCGCCGCCGGCGTTGTTGACCAGGATGTCCACCCGCCCTTCTTCCGCCAGTACCCGCTCAAGCAGTCGATCCCAGTCGACCGGCGACCCTACGTCAGCGACCTGATGCTTCACGCCCAGCGTCGCCGCCGCTTCCTGCAGCGCCGATTCGGTGCGTCCGGTGATCCAGACCGTCGCGCCCGCCGCCGCAAGCTGGCGGGCAATGCCCAGCCCGAAACCACTCGAACCGCCCGTTACGATCGCGATCTTGTCGTTCAATGCCTTCAATGTTGCTCCCGTCATTTCAATGTGCCAGCAGGCCAAGCGATCAGGGCCTGCTCGATGTCTGCTCCAACGTCATGCCCGCCACCGCGAGCCCGACCGCCGATTCGCTACTCAGCCGCAGTTCCCGTACCTGCCGCTCCGGATGCGGGTTGATCACGTCCCAGACGTACAGCACCACGCCGTTCCGCTGCGGGTTGTTGCCAGTCCAACCCACGCGGCCGCGACGGACCGCATCGAAATACTGGTAGCCGCTCACTTCGATGCCGGCCGTGATCGGGCTCTGCGCCCGCGTGCCGTCGGCGTACGTCCATTGAAGCGTCGCCACCTGCTCCGGTGAGCCAACCATCCGCTCCAGCGCCCCGAGCATCCACACACGGCTCGCTTGCTGGTCCACAGCGAACGTCACCTGCGACGGCAGACCATTCGCCTGCTCATCACCACCAAGCACGAGCACCGATCGGCCAACGTTGTCGTCCGGGTTCACCAGGTCGAAGCGCACGCCGCCGTAGGTCGGCTGTTCGGGGAACGGCTCGACCGGGGCCGGCACATTGTGCACCGGATCGAGCCCCGTACGGTTCACCGGGAAGTAGCGCATGTCATCTCGCCCGCCGGCAAACCAACCGCGCGGCCGGTCGGACTCGTCCGGCTGATCGTGGAAGCCACGGTTGGCGTGCTCCGCCAATGCCACCGGAACGAACTGCCGATCGCCCGGCGTCAGTTGCCCGATGTCAGCCCCCGTATTCGCCAGCAATGTCAACGCCACCCGCGCCGAACGCGTCGCCTGTCGCGACACCGCCTCCGGCTCGTCCCAACGCACCTGGCTGACAATCAGTCGGCCCGATCCGACATCGCGCACCGCCAGCCCCGCCGGCCGCGTAAGCGCCCGCCAAGCTTCATCCCCACTCACTACGCCGCTGACGATTGCCGGCACATCGTCGCCCGCCTCGGCCCAGTACCAATCGTCATGGCTGAGCCCGGCCAACAGTGGGTCGCTTGTTACGTGAAGCAACTGCTGCGCATCGCTGGATTCCACCGTTACGCCGATGTCCAAGCGATCGGCCAGTTGCTCAGCCGCCGCCTCGCCCAACCGTTGCAGCAGCACGTCATGCCCCGATTCCAGGTAGTTCACAATCAGCGACAGCCGATCATCATCCAGCGATGACGAAGCATCCACCACCAGCACGCCTATCGGCTGCGATGTCGCTTCCACAAACGGCACGTCCAACGCCACCAGTCGATCACGTACCGGCGAGTTCTCACCCGCCGCTAACACCAGCGGTTCCGTACCCGGCGACACCGCCGGCTCGCCCAGCGAACCCACCAGCCGCTGAAGCAGCGCCATCGCCGCCGGCTCATCCGCCGCCTTCGACAACACCGGCATCTGGCACATCACATACGACCCCTCGCCACGGTGCAGCCGAAGCAGCGCTGCCGTGTCCAGCCCCTCCGGGCCACCGGCATCCAGCAATATTTCAAACCGCCCGCGGTCCGGCTTGAACAGGCTCCGCTCGACTGCCAGCGTGTCCGCGCCCCAGTAGCGCAGGTCCTGTTCGTCCAGCCCTTCCACCAGCGGGTCGTGTGGTGAACGCACGAACACATGCGCCGCCCGATGCTGTGGGTCGAGTTGCAGCGGCGTTGGCAGCCAACTCTCCGCCGGCACTTCCAGCCACAAGACGCGAAGGCCGTCGCGCACCGCCCGCTCCAGCTTCGCCCCTTCCTCGCTCGTCAGTTCCACGCCCGCCAGCACCAGCGACCTCGCCCCGCTGCCCAGCGCCGCCTCCAGCGAACGATGCGTGCCCCGTCGAAAGCGCGCGTTCGCCAGCGGGCCTGCCGCGTCATCGCCCGGCGTCACCAGCGCAACATCTTCCGCCTCGCCGAGTCGACGCACCACCGGAAACACCGTGTAGTCATATATGCGCTCCGTCAGCACCGTGTCGCCGGCTCGCAGCGTCAATCGCCACTGCACCGCCTCACGCTGCTGCACGCTTGGCATGTTCAACCGAACGTCGAAGCTCTGCCGTTCGCCGGCCCGCAACTCGAACGTCTCCCGTTGACTCGAAACCGTTTCGCCCGCCACCACCAGTTCATGCACTAACTCCGCAGCGAGGTCTTCAAACAACTGGTTGTAAGTGTGCACCGTCCGCCGGGCGCGCTCGTTCGAGCGAAACGTGCGCTGGAACGGCTGCACCGCGATCAGGTAGTCCGGCATCAACTGGCCAAAGTCATACGCCTCGTCCGGCACGCCCCACGGATTCCAGCCCGCCACCTCCGCGTGGTAATAGCGGTCGCCGGTTCGTCTGTACCTCAAGCCGGCGCTTTACCAGCGAGGCGGCAGCGCAGACGTGCCCAGGGATGGCCTGGTGGGCGACCGCTTGTCGCAGGTCATGATTGCGGTCAGGGGGGAGGAAGTCCGCATCGCTAATTTTCGTCTGGTGAATTACGCCGAGCCTGTGCATGAACTGCTCAGCGCGGAGGTCGAGACCTTCGACGCGCCGGTGCAGGAATATCCGCACATGGACGAGATCTTCCCGTTCGGGGTGATCACCACCGTGGGGGCGGGGAACGTGGTCAACGGCCGATTCTTTGACCAATCGCGGGAAGAGCGGGTTGCTCACGACCTGCTGGACATCCGCCGACATCATTTCAACGTGTGGTCCAACTTCGTCGACAACCGAGACGTCGATGCGCACCTCGAAGTGACCGGCAAGTATGACCTGAAACTGATCGAAACGGCTTATTCCAACGACAACAAGGCAGAAATGCCGGACGATCATCCGGTGATTGAGTCGATCCGGTCGCGTGAAGGCGACGATCGCCTGCTGGCGTGGTATGGCAAGGACGAGCCGACCGACACGCGGGCGTACATTGAGAACAAGATGCGGGTGAATCAGGAAGACCCGACAAGGCCGTATGTCAGCGCATTCGCCAATCCGCATATTGTGCAGACGCTCGGGCCTTACGTTGAGTTTTTGATTATTGATCCATATGTGCTTGAGCCTGGCGTGGATGGGGCGGCGGCGCTGATGAATGTGACGCGCGACATTGAGCAGGCCCGAACGGTGGCGCCAGACGCACGGACGTGGGTGATCCCGCAGGCGTACAGCCGGCGTCGAGGGCGATCGGTGACGCTGCGCGAGCCTGTGCCGGAAGAAATCCGCATGAGCGTTTTCTCGGGTCTGGCGTCGGGAGCGCGCGGGTTCATTTTTTTCCTCTACAACGATACCGTGACGTACCTCGACGGTACGCATAGGAGTGAAGAATTCGATCACACGATGGTCGACCCGTGGGGCAATGCGCTTCCGATGCACACCGAAGCCGGGAACCTGGCCAAGGCGCTGATTCCCGTCATGCCGGAGGTGCTTCAGCATGGTGAGCAAACGACCGACCTTGAGGAAATCGGCATCCGCCTGGAGGGTAGGGCACTCGTGGACGTGACGACGGGCGAGCGTGGCGATTTCCTGATTCTCGCCAACCGTCACATCGACCGCCGTCTCGCGGCCACACTGCAAGCTGCTGATCCGGGCAAAGGGAATTTTTACGACCTGCTCAGTCTGGAACGGATCGACACCGACGGCCAAGCCAACGTGAATTTGGCGGAAGGCGGCGGAGTGATTCTGTTCCGCGGATCCTCCAGTGAGTTTGATGCGATGAGGCAGCGAATCGAAACGAGGCAGCATGAACGCGCGCTCGGTCTGCTTCGTGTGGAAACGGATGTTCTGCGACGAGCAGGCTTTGATACAACCTCGCTCGATAAGCTTTTCGAGCAGCCCCCTACCGCCGAGTCGGTTGCCACCATTGAACAAGCGCTGGAGGCTTTAAAACAGAGCCAGCCGACGTATGTGGAAGGGAAGCAAGCGCTCGCGGAGGTTCAGCGGGGGTTTGGGGAGAATCACAACAAAATCATCGACGTGATCGTGCGTGTGGACGCAACGGAAAACGCGCAATGGCATGAGGTCTTTGAAGAGATCAAAGACCAGAGTCGTGAGTACTACGCGATTCGCCGTGAATGGGAGCGGGGGGAGTTTGATCGGCTTGGCGAACTGGATGCGATTCGAGATCGTCAGCAAGAACTCGGACAGCGAATCGATCAACTGATTGCAGAAAGAATATTTTGAACGCGGATGGTTAGGTGCCATCTCGCAGTGCAGGCTTGAGTCTGCAAGGTCGACGGAGCGTAGGCTTGTACTGCATTGCAGAATTCTTTTACCACGATTGCTGACTATCCATGACTGTACGTCCCGACCGTCCCGTGCACTTGCGCTGCGAGTCTCACCTCAACCCTTTGGCGGTTCAGCGAGCCACGCCGCGCCTATCATGGCAGTATGTGGATCGACAGCGCAACGCGATCCAGCGTGCCTATCGCATTCAGGTCGGCACGACGGTGGAATCCCTCGAAAGTGAAAACGCGTTGCTGTGGGACAGCGGCCGCGTCGAGTCGGCTGATTGTGTGCTGATTCCTTACGCCGGCGTCACCCTGCACAGTGCGCAGACGTGCTACTGGCGGGTGCAGACATGGAACGATGCGACGGAGCCTTCGGACTGGAGCAGGGTCGCGTCGTGGGAAATGGGCCTGCTCGACGCGTCTGACTGGCAGGCGGATTGGATTGGCACTGCGATGGTTGGCGACCGACAGACCGGGACGGTGAGCCCGCTGCTGCGTCGATCATTCAATTTGCCTGCCGAGCCGGTGCGGGCACGGCTTTATGTCACCGCGCTTGGCCTGTATGAGTTTCACTTGAACGGGCAGCGGATTGGGGCGGATGTTTTCAGCCCCGGCTGGACCGACTACGCCCGTCGCCGACAGTACCAGGTGTACGACGTGACGCCGTTGCTGACGGCCGGCGCCAACGTCGCCGGGTGCATGCTCGGTGATGGCTGGTACTGCGGCCACATCGCGCAGTTCGGGCGCCAACATTACGGCGATCGCCCCAAGCTGCTCGCACAGCTTGTCATCACATGTGCCGATGGCAGCGAGCACACCATTGTCACGGACGAAAGATGGCGTTGGGCCATGGGTCCGGTGGTGGCCAATGATTTGCTGATGGGCGAAAGCTACGACGCCCGGCTGGAGCAGCCCGGATGGGACAGGCCGGGAGTCGATGAGGCACCAGCTCAATGGTTTCCTGTTCAGCGTTTTGAGGAGGTGGAGGTGCCACTGGTCGCTTCCACCGCACCGCCAGTGCGCGCTACTCAGTTGATCGAACCAATCGCGCCGCCGCGCCGGGCTGATGAGCAACACTGGTCAAGTCAGCACTGGGTGTTTGATCTTGGCCAGAACTTCAGCGGCCGAGTCCGCCTTCGGGTCAAGGGTAAGCGGGGCCAGTTGTTTCGCATTCGCCACGCGGAAATGCTTCGGCCGGACGGCAAGCTCTACGTCGAGAACCTGCGTTACGCAACCGCGACGGATTGGTATACATGTCGCGGAGACGCGGCGGGCGAAGTCTATGAGCCGCGATTTACCTTCCACGGTTTTCGTTATGTGGAAGTGCGCGGCTTCACCGAAATGCCTGACGCGTCGGCAGTGACAGGTGTCGTGCTCCATTCCGATCTGCCGACGATCGGCGAGTTTGAATGCTCCAATCCCGATGTCAATCAGTTGCAGAGCAATATCGTCTGGGGCCAGCGCAGCAACTTCCTGGAAGTACCCACGGATTGCCCTCAGCGTGATGAACGGTTGGGCTGGACGGGCGACGCGCAGGTCTTTGTGGCCACAGCGTGCTTCAATCAAGAGGTCTCGGGATTTTTCAACAAGTGGCAGGATGATCTGGCGGACGCCCAATCGCCCGAGGGGGCGTTTCCGGAGGTGGTCCCCAACGTGCTTCCCGGCGGGAAGGACGGCGGGCCGGGCTGGGCTGATGCTGGCCTCATATGTCCTTGGACGATTTACCGCCGCTACGGCGATCGCAGCATTCTGGAACAGCATTATGCCTCGATGGTCCGTTTTGTTGACTATCTCGAAGAAACCAGCTGCGACCTGATCCGCGCTGGCGATCCGAGCCTGGCGAATTGTGGATTCGGCGACTGGCTGGCGGTCGACGCGCCCAACCCCGGGTCAGCCCCGACGCCGAAAGACTTAATCGGGACCGCTTATTTTGCGCATGCCACCGCGCTGATGGCTCAGATCGCCGAGGTCCTTGGATACGATGGCGATCAACGACGTTTTGAAAACCTGGCGGCACACATTCGCAGGGCCTTTCAAAAGACGTTCGTCTCGGCTTCGGGGCGCGTGGTCGGGCATACGCAGACGGGCTATCTGATGAGCCTGGCGTTCGACCTGTTGCCGGATGAAATGAGGCCGATTGCGTTGGGCCACCTCGTGGATCTGATCGAAGCCCGGGGCGACCATCTCGCGACCGGCTTCCTCGGCACGCCGCTGCTGGCACCTGTACTCAGCCGATTCCAGCGAAGCGATGTCGCGTATCGGCTGCTGCTTCAACGCACCTACCCATCCTGGTTGTACTCCGTCGACCAGGGGGCGACCACCATGTGGGAACGCTGGAACAGCTACAGCCACGAGCATGGTTTCGGTGACGTCAACATGAACTCGTTCAACCATTACGCCTATGGCGCAATCGGACAATGGCTGTATGCCACCGTGGCAGGGATTGATGTGGATGTGGATGCGTCATCCGCCGGCTACCGTCATGTCCTGATCCGCCCCATCCCCGGGGGCGATCTCACCTGGGCGCGGGCCGCATTGACGTCACCCTATGGCCGAATCGCGACACACTGGGAACGCGAAGGCGATCAATTCAGCCTGCGTGTCGAAATACCTGCCAACACCACGGCGACAGTGGTGCTGCCCACGGCCGACCCGTCGACGATCACTGCCTACGCGGCTGGCGATCACGCCCCGCTCGACCTGGCCTTTGCCATGAGCGACGAGGGCTGTTCGTGTTCGTGTCGGATCGGCAGCGGCGCTTACCGCTTTGACGTAAGTTCGCCTGCCGGCAAAGGCGAGTCGCATCGTGATCACCAACCGCAAGTCGCCGATACAACCGCTGTGTGATGAGATGCAGGTGAAGCAGGGGTGCGGCCTTATTTAGTTAGACCGTGGAGATACGCCGTTGCTTTCGGCTTTCGAGGCAGCATTCGGCTGGTCGCCGTGAAAACGCTCGCACGTCTTGCCCCATACCAGACTGGGCGCGACTTCCGCGCGAATGATCGTGCCTTTATCCAGCATCTCATACATCGCTTCGACCAGGCGAATCGCCCACTGCTCGGTCGGCATTTCCACCCGGCTGAGGTCCGGCGTGCAAAGCCAGGGCTCGGGTACGCCGTTGATCGCCAGAACGCTGATCTGCTCGGGGACGCGCCACCCGTTCCGTTCAAGGGCGTATAGATTTCGGCAAGCCTGGAAGCCACCTTCGACAATCACGATCGATGGCGGGCACTCGGCGGCGGCAAGATACATCAGTAGCTCGTCGCCATGATCGGACCTATCGACGATTAACTCATCATGCTGCAGGTCTGCCCCAATCTTCTGAGCCTCACGATGAAACGCTCGTCCCACGCTGTCCATGTAATACGAGCCGCTTTCGCGGATCAGCAGACACCGACGATGGGCAAGCGAATAGGCGAACTGCACGCACATGCGAACGTGCTGGTCGACGTCGATGCAAACCTGCCCTGCCCATGAAGGGCATCCGCCTGACAGCAAATGCCCCATCACCATGACTGGTTTGCCCGTCGCCCGAAGATGGTTGAGCAGGTCCAAGGAAACCGTATCCTGAGCCAGGATACCGCACAGCGGCTTGGCCCATTGCAGGATCGACTCCTTGGTTTGGTTCTGAGTGAAACGAAGGCTGATTTCCAAATTCGGGTCCTGAAGCAGGAGCCGTTGGATGGCAAGTACATAGGAACGGACAAAAAGCGCTGCTCGCGAATCCGGGACCAGCAGCCCCAGTTGCCGCCGGCCGGCCGAGGGGGCGGGGCCGGTCACCTTCACGTCAGGGCTGACGATCGTCCCGGAACCACGGCGTGACTTGAGCAGCCCCTGATTCACCAGACTGCCCAATGCATGCCGGACAGTCCCCACAGCCACGCCGTACTGCGACGATAGCGCTTTCTGCGTCGGCAAAGGACGTCCCGGTGTATACGCACCGCTGGCGATTTTTTTCTGAATATCCCCGATTATTTCAGCCTGTTTGGTCATATCGAGCCTCTGAAAAACTTCGCCTTTCCGCGAAAAACTCTTTTTGAATGAAAAGACCCCCAAAAGCGTATAGCCTGCCTGAAAACCATGCGCCAGCCTTTATGAGTCGGTATATGGCCTCGCTGATAGCCAGCCTAGCGAGTTTGTGTTCGTTTTGGTCTTTCGAGTTCTCATACGTTCAGACATTCGCCCGCGGGGGGACACGAAATTATCGAGATTGCGAATTTACGGTCTAATCACGAACGTTCACTCCTGATTATTAGGATAAAAGTTAGCTTAATTCCAGGCGTAACGCAATAGTTAATCAGCAGCCGCCACTGGTGCGGCCAGCATTGGTCAGGTTCCCGGTCAACTGCCCGGCGAGTTCCGAGGAAGCAACGCGAAGCCTTTCGATGCAGGGCGAGTTGTCGATCTTGTTGGGCATGAGGTGACTGTGACTCTTGCCTTTGCCGCCTTCTTTCTGCGGGGCGTGGGCACCGCCGTACAATTGCACAACATGTCACAATCATCCCAAAGTTCGTTTCGACCGGCGTGGTGGGCACGAGGCGGTCATCTCCAGACGCTCTGGCCAGCGATCTGCCGTCGACGTGTTGCGGTCACCACGTGGTGTGAGGTCGTGGAACTGGACGATGGTGATTGCCTGGAACTGGAATGGGTCGAGCCGGATGGCAAGCAGGCGGATCGGCCGATTCTCATCGTGCTGCACGGGTTGGCGGGCTCGGCACGATCGCGTTATGCCCGCGGCATGCTGGCGGCAACGGTGCGGCACGGCTGGCGCGGTGTGGTGATGCAGTTCCGTGGCTGCGGCACGAACCCTAATCGCCTGCCCCGGAGCTACCACTCGGGCGTAAGTGATGACTCGGAGCAGGTGGTGCGGCTGCTTCGTACGCGAGAACCTGACACAAAACTGGCGGCCGTGGGATACTCGCTCGGCGGCAATGTGCTGCTCAAGTGGCTCGGCGAACGCGGGGTGGCGGCGCCGCTCGCGGCGGCGGTCGCGGTGTCCGTGCCGTATGACCTGGCGGCCACGGCAGCATGCGTCGAACGCGGGCTGAGCCAGCTATACCAGTGGCACCTCATGCGGTCACTTAAACAGACCGTGCAGGCAAAGCTGCGACAGGATCCCACGCTCCTGCCGATGGACGAGCGACAGGTCATGCGGCTGCGAACGTTTCGGCAGTTTGATGACCAGGTGACCGCCCCGCTGCACGAATTCAAGGGAGCGGACGACTATTACCAGCAATGCAGCAGCGGACAATTCCTTGATCGCATCACCGTGCCGACCTTGCTGGTGCATGCCCGCAACGACCCGATGACCGGCGATGTGCTGCCCGACCCCTCACAGTTGCCGACGGCGGTGCGGCTTGAGTTGCTGGACGACGGCGGCCACGTGGGATTTGTAACAGGTCGCTGGCCATGGCGGGCGACCTACTGGCTGGAGCAGCGGGTGCCTGCGTTTCTCCAGCCCTACCTTGAAAGCGAAGACGTCACCATGAATCCGTCCCACCCGCTCCACCGCCAACCTCATCGAACATCGAAATCTGTGTGAACGAGATCCGCGTCCGGGCTGTCGCATACGGGCTTCGACCACGCACAAGTGTGGGCATCCGCGAGCCGCCGCAGATGGTCGTGTCGAGCGATGGCCGTCACGGTATGCTGGGGAGTCATGCCAAAGCCCTCACGCGACGACCTGCTGCTTCAGTACCTCGATCGGCTGCCCTACGAGCCATACCCAGTTCAGGAAGAAGCGCTCATGCGCTACTTCGAGTCGGACGAGGGCGTGCTCGTCTGCGCCCCCACGGGCATGGGCAAGACGCTCATCGCCGAAGCGGCGCTGTACGAAGCATTGAGCACGGGTCGGCGGGCCTACTACACGACGCCGTTGATCGCGCTGACCGAGCAGAAGTTTACCGAGGTACAGGACGCGGCAGAGCGGTGGGGCTTCAGTCGCGAACAGGTGGGGCTGGTGACGGGTAATCGCTCGGTCAACCCGCGAGCGACGGTGCTGGTGGTCGTGGCGGAGATTCTGCTGAACCGACTGCTGCACAAGGAAGCGTTCGATTTCAGCGATGTCTCGGCTGTGGTGATGGACGAGTTTCACTCCTTCGCCGAGCCGGAGCGGGGCATCGTGTGGGAGTTGTCGCTGTCGCTGCTGCCGAAGCACGTTCGGCTGCTGCTGCTCTCGGCAACGGTGGGCAACGCCTCGCAGTTTCTAAGCTGGTTGCGCACCAGTCACGGACGAGACCTCACGCTCGCGCAAAGCAAAGAACGCAAGGTGCCGCTGACCTGCCACTGGGTGGGCGAGCAGTTGCTGCCCGAGTTACTGATCGAGATGGTCCGTGGCGAGGAGCAGACGCGAAAGACTCCGGCCCTGGTGTTCTGCTTCGACCGCGAGCGCTGCTGGGCGGTGGGCGAACTGCTGCGCGGCAAGGACATGCTCAACGGCGACCAGCAGGCACAACTGGCAGAGCAACTCGATGCGATCGACTTTTCACAAGGCGCCGGCCCGAAGCTCAAACGCATTCTCATGCGCGGCGTGGGGATTCATCACGCCGGCCTGCTGCCGCGCTACCGGCGGGTGGTCGAAACCCTGTTCCAGCAGAAGCTGCTGTCGGTGTGCGTCTGCACGGAAACTCTCGCTGCGGGCATTAACCTCCCCGCCCGCTCGGTCGTGCTCACGACGCTGCTCAAGGGGCCCCGGGGCAAGAAAAAACTGATCGGTGCGAGCAGCGCCCACCAGATGTTCGGCCGGGCGGGTCGGCCGCAGTTCGATCGCGAAGGCCACGTCTACGCCGTCGCCCACGAAGACGACGTCAAGATTCTGCGCCACAAGCAGAAGATCGAACAGATCCCCGAAGACACCAAAGACCCGCAGTTGATGAAGATGCGCAAGAAGCTGGTCAAGAAGACACCCACGCGCCGCGAGGGCGAGCAGTACTGGTCCGAGGCGCAGTTCGAAAAGCTTCAGGCCGCCGAGCCGGGCAAGCTCGAATCCAGGGGCGAGCTGCCGTGGCGGCTGCTGGCGTTTCTGCTGGATTCGTTCAGCGACGTGGCAACGCTGCGGGACGTCGTATCCAAACGACTAATGAGTGAACCGCAGATCGCGCAGGGGCAAAAGCAGCTCACGCGCATGCTCGTGACACTACACGAGCAAGGGTATGTGACGTTGACGCCGACCCCGCCCCTACCGCGTCGGTACGTTTCCGCCCACTCGCTCGGCTGGTATGTGACGTTGACGCCGACCCCGCCCCTACCGCGGTCGGCGGGCGGTTCAGCGAGCACGGCCCCCGAACCGGCCGCAACGCCCGAGCCGGCGACGCCCGCGACCACGCAGGACCTGCTCGCAGGCCTGCAACTCGGCGGCGCGCCCACGGGCAAGCCGGCCGCGTCGACCGCCTCCACCAGCCCGGCTACCGGCAAGTCGGCCGCCACGGCCCCCGCCGATCCCATAGCCGACTACCAGCCGACCACCGCCCATGCCACGGACAAGCTCAAGACGCTGCTGGCCTTCCGCGCCGTGCAGCCGGTGTATGGCGCTTTCCTGCTGGACTACCTCGGCCAGGTCGAGCGACACGAACGCATGCAGATCCTCGAATCGCTGCTGGAAATGCCCGGCTCGGTGGCGCGGAGCGTGCGCGTGCCCTTCCCGCAGGACCTGCCGCCAGGCGAGTTCACCCGCGAGACGATCGACCCGGCAATCGTGAAATCGGGACTGGCAACCTACGACGAGATGTACCCGCCGCTGCCGCACGAGCAGGACCGCCCCTTCGGCGAGCCGCCGCAGTTCCCCATTCCGCTGGCGGAGAAGATGCATCTGCTGTTTCAAAGCAAGGTCCGCAACGGCGGCCGGGTGCGCATCACCCCCGTCTGGGCCGCGGGCGATCTGCTGACATTCAACGGTGAGTTCAACGCCTTCATCACCGCACGCGATCTGACCAAACAGGAAGGGATGATCTTCCGCCACGTCCTGCGTTTGATCCTGCTCTGCGAAGAGTTCATGCCGCTGACGCCCACGGGCATGACGAGCGAGGTCTGGCAGAGTGAGTTGAAAGAGCTCGTCGGGCTGCTGACCGATAGTTGCCGATCGATCGACCCCGCCTGCACCGACGAGGTGCTCGCTCGCGGCGACTGACGGACCCCCGATCGGGTTTGTCGAAGCGGCGACGAAGCGAGAAACGCGGTTTATTCACTCGCCTCGGACTGCCTGTATGTTTGAAGGCGAACACTGTCCCACACCCCCCCTACGCTTCGTTGGTTCATCACACGGATTGTGATCTGATGGCTTTGCCCCGGCGTGATCAACCGCGTCACATCGAACTGGAAGGGTACGTTCCACCCGACGGGGCCAAGGTTGTGTTGACCAACGTAATGCCCGTCGATCCAGACCCAAGCGTTTTCCTCTACGCCATCGAACTGGAGGCCGACCGCATCGTAGGGTGACATAGTCGGCACATCGATAACGCGCCGATACCAGCCCACGCCCTGGTATGACGTGTCAAGAAAATGATGCCAATGCGTCTGCAACTCGGCCGACATCCATCCCGACTCGTCCACCTCGGCCTCGTGCCATGCTTTCAAATGCCCAATACGCCACGGATCTGTTTTGAAAGCCCAGTCTTCGACCGGCAATTCGAACGCGTCTACCTTTTCAAATGCATCTGCAGCCTGTTGATCGGGAAACGCAGGGCTTGGGCGATTCGTTGCCGCGACGAATGCGCGTTCGCGCATCTCCAACATCCGCGCCTCGCCGAGAGTTTGCAACAGCAAACGCCCCGTCACGCTGCTCAAATCCGCTTCTCGCACGGTAAGAGCATGCGCGCGAATACGTGCCGAGGCGTCATTCATCCCTCGGCTCAACAACGCCCCACGCTGCTCCACATCGTCCGCGTGCATCAACAACACCTGATATGCAGCGCTTCGCAAACGAACGTCCTGCGATTCGTCGTCATACCACGCGAGCATCTGTTGGAGAAACGCCTCGCGGTCCGCCGGGCGATCTGCGTCATAGGCGTTACTGAACGCCTCAAGTAACATGGCCCCGGCACGTCGCTCTGCCGGCGCCGCCTCGCCCAGCAGTGATGCGATCTGCTCAACGAACGCGTCTGCCGTGCCAAGCCCGAGCGACGCCATGTTCTCATCCGGGTAGGCGTCAACCTTCTGCCCATGCATATCGACAACAATAAATGATTCATCCTCACCATCCAGCGTCACCACGACACAGTGATATGACGGAGCCGACGCTTGCAGATACCAGGTCACGTCGGGATCGTGCTTGGCCCGTCCCCCCGCGCCCCACGAGCCGCTGCCGACATACATGACGCCCCGTGGGTCCGGTCGCCCGTTGCGGATCGGCGGCGTCCGTTTGTAGGTCATGTCGGATTCTTCAATCGCCAGGCGAATCCCATTGCGTTCAAACAGCGGGACCCAATTTTCACGCACCTCGCGGTTCGGTTCGTAATAGTCGCGATCGGAGGGGAATGCCGCCAGGTAGTAGTGCGGAATCACATGCTGAACATCCCGCCGGTCTGCCAGCGTCGTTTCAAGCCAACGGTACTGCTCGCCTTCGATAGGATTCGTCTCGGTGTCGAGCGAAACCAGACTCAGGTATGTCCCGAAGTCCAATACGCCATACCCCGGCTGGCCGGGATACGCCCACAGCCGGTAAAAGAACGGCGCTTGTTCGTCCCGCCAACTGTCGTTGACATGCTCGACACCTGCGCTGGACCGCACCTCCTGTGACGAAATGCTGCCGACCACCGGCCGAACCCGGCCCTCGTCATCGACCAGCGCGTCCTTGGCCACTTCGAACCATTGATGCCAACGCTCCAGAAACCCCTCAGGCCTGTTGCCATAGAACGCCTTGCCCCACGCCCAAACGACGAACGCCGGGTCATGCTCATCGAGCACATGGCGCATCAATCTCGTCCAGTCGTTTGCATGCCGTGTATCACCCGCTGTCGCGAAGACCAACGGCTGATCCAGTGTTCGCGGCATGGTCCGGAACATATACCGCCGATCAAAATCACCAACGTGAAAATAATAGTCGGTGTCCGCAGCGAGATCGGTTAATTCAATGCGATACACAACTCGGTCAGAGTACGGAAATGCGATTTGCTTCGCCTCGCGTTGCGACCAGGTGTCCGTACCGGCTTGAGCGAATCGCAGCGTCGGCGAAGCCGCGTGACCGCGTTCCGGGTCGATATGCCAGTCAATCGTCATCGTGCTCGTCGGATCTTGCTGCCAGGTAAGCAGCAGCCCCGCCGGCCGCTCCGACGCCACCGCCATGTTTATCACACCGCCGACGAGCAAGGTTCCCAGCGCACCACCACGAAGCCTTCGCAGATTCACCACATCAATCTCCCTGACGAAATGATTCAATTGCAGACATCACTTGAAAAATGCCGGATCCTCCAGCAATTCCCTGGCAAGGCGCTCATACCCACTGGCCAACGGATGACTCGCGTCGCCGAACTCGTCCGTGGGCAGATTCGCCGTTGCGTTATGGGGTATGCCCTCCTGCTCAAGCCAACGCACCATCTCGGCTTTCACCTGCTCGTAACGCACTCGGCTTTCAGGCGCCATCATGTGCTTGTTGAACGGACCCACCAGAACAAACACCTCATTGTCGCGGGAGCGCAACAGATCGATCATGTTCCTGAACGATTGCCATTGGAACGATGTTTCAAGATCCAGCCAGGGAAACTCGGTTTCGGTGAAACCGCCCTGCTCCCATGGGATGGCCCTGCTGCGCGGGTTTTCGTCAACAGCCGGCAGTTCATGCCCAATAAAGCTCAACGGAAAATCGCTCGGATTCTCAAGCGTCCAACTGTGATAATCCATGTTGTCAAAATAGGCCAGACGGAGGTGACGCGTCCATGCAAAGAAATCAACGCTACGCTCCAGCACCGTGAAAAACACTTCTTCCACGGTCGGCTTGTAGACGGGTAGATTGGGATAGACCTGTGGCACGAGACCTGGATGATTGAAGCGTGTTTCTTCATCTCCCTGAAGATCGTGCTGCGCCGAGCTCACCCACAACGGATTCAGCTGGATCAGCACCTGCTTGTTTCGAATGCTTCCGCCATAGTGACGCACCAGGCCGTACATCGCCGCCGGGTGCAGACCATCGAGACCGATGTTGCCGAACACTTGCTCACCCATACCAGCGTTGAGATAGGCGGCGAGCGTTTCATTCCGCCCCGCATACTGCCCCCAGACCACGGAGTCGCCAAGCGTCAACGCCGGGTACGTTGCAGTCGCTTCCCCGATCCAGCGTGAGACCAGCCAGTAATCGTTGCTCAGGTCGTAGGGGAAGCGAAAGTTCTCTCCCGTTTCGAAATCGTCTACCAGCGTCCACACGCGCGGCAACAGGAGTGTCGCCAGAATGACCAGTACGAGAACCACGAGCCAATCGCGCATGCGCAGCCGAAGCGTTTCTGAGGCGAAACGAAACGGCTGCTCCGCTGGGTCGGGCTTCTCGCGAGCACCCGGCGGGGGCGTCATCTCAGGGCGTGCCTTGGCATCAGGAAGGTGTTGGGTCGTCATGATTAAAACTGGAAGTAGATAAAGGCTTGCTCCGGCGTGCCGGAGATCAGGAAGACCAGCACGTACACGATCATGCAAGTCGCCGCCCCGATCCGCACAAAGGACGGCTGAAGGGCGAACCTGGCACGGGTTTCATCCAGGTACTGGTAAATCCAGATGACCATGCAGAAAAAGAACGCCAGGTGTGGCAATTCAGACGCAGTGAACAGCGATGGTGAAAAGATTCGGCCGAGGATCAGCCATGCGTCGCCAAGGCTTTCAGCGCGGAAGAAGATCCACGTCACCGTGACGAACGCGAACACCCAGGCCTGCTTGACGATGTTGGGCACCTGCTCGCGATAAAACGCGGTCTGCTCCATCGGCCGGGTCACGATTCGGCCGATGGCGTGCATGGCCCCCCATATCACAAAGGTCCAGGCCGCGCCGTGCCACAGGCCGGAGATGACCATGACCAGAAACATGTTCATGTACATATGAACCGTACCGCGACGGTTGCCGCCGAGCGGGATATAGACGTAGTCCTTGAACCAGGAGGACAGGCTGATATGCCAGCGCCCCCAGAAGTCGCCCAGACTGTTGGCCAGGTACGGCCGATTGAAGTTGAGCATCAGGTTGAAGCCCATCATCCGCGCGATGCCGCGGGCCATGTCGGTGTAACCACTGAAGTCGAAATAAATCTGCCACCCAAAGAAGAACGTCGCGAGTAGCAACGCCGACCCCGAATGCTCGTCCGGATAGGCATACACAGGATCAACATGCATCGCCAGATAGTCGGCGATGGCGACCTTCTTGAAAAAGCCGATCAGGAAAAGCGTCAGGCCGTCTGAAATGTTCGTCCAGGTGATTCGGGCCTCACGGGCGAACTGCGGCAGGAAGGTGCGGGCACGTTCGATGGGGCCGGCCACCAACTGCGGGAACAACGATACGAAGGCGGCGAACCGAAGGAAGCTACGCTCCCGCCGAATCTCACCGCGGTAGAAGTCGATGGTGTAGCTCATCGACTGGAAGGTGTAGAAGGAAATACCCACCGGCAGCAGCACGTCGGCCATAGGCACATCCAGAGGGACGCCCGTGGCCTGAAACGCTGCGTTGAGATTTTCAGCGAAGAACTCGCCGTACTTGAAAAAGCCCAGCAGGAAAAGGTTGTTGCAGATGCTCACTGCCAGCCAGATCCGCTTGCGCTGGCTGCGTTCCATGAACTGGACCACCGTGTAGTCCAGCACTGTGGAATAGACGATCAGCAGTAGATAAAGCGGATTCCACCAGCCATAGAAGAAATACGAAGCCGCTAACAGCAACGGAGTCTGAAAGCGTGTTCCTTTGACCTGAAGGAACAGCGTATAGACGATGATGAAAAAGACAATGAATTGCCAGGTTTGAAAGAGCATACAAGGGGATTCCGAATCTGGATCGCACGCAATGGCGACAGAAAAGGCCTCTCGATTCCGTTCTCAGGAATCGTTACTCGCCACACGCGGTCCAGTGGGCAGCGCGTGCTTGTTCAGGCTCAGGAAGTTACTTCGTGCCTTCGGACCAGTGCTTGTTCTGAAGCATGCCGAGGCACAATCGCTGCACTTCCCGTGCGAAGGTTTGTGCATCAGGCGATTGGACAGCGACCCTTGCCGCCTGGTTATGCATCTTCAGCGTCAGGTAACGCGGCTGGGAAAAACGGTTCTGGCCGACCACCGCAAAACGCTCCAGCTTGTCGCCGTAGTAAGCCAACTCGGCTTGCGACTGCGCGTGTCGGTTTTCCATTGCTGCCCGCAGCAGACGATGCAGGTCCTCAAGGATCTCGATTGGATCATCCGACGGCGCTTCGTAGTGAACCCAACCGGCCTGGCGGTCGGCAAAAGCATTCAACATCCGGTTGTGATACGGAATCATCTGCTCGGCCAACGCCTGGATCTTGCGAATCTCCTCGGCTGCGCCGGGGTTGTCCTCGACGAACGTCTCGCTCATCCGCACGATGCGCTCGCCGAGGCTCTGATACGCCGCGGAGCGTTCGTATTGAACGATGCCCTCTTCCAGCAAACGATCCGCCGCCAACTGCATGAGTTGCGACTGACGCTCGGGCGGCGCACCGTGGTACGCGTTAATCATGTGAGCAAAAGCATTGCGAACCGAGCAGATCGCCCCCAGCCGTGTGGGCAGGGTGTGCTGCATCACGCCCTGCGGAAAGCGGGACTCCCACTTGTCTCCCAGCGCGAATCGCAGGCCGTCTTCCGGCACATAGGCTTGACTCGGCGTCGCACCAAAAGATGGATAGAACCAGTATCGACTGTGCGTGGCGACGGGGCGTTCCATCCGCGCCGGTGAACGTCGCAGCGGATAAATCACATACGTCTCGTAAAATTCGGCCGGGTCGGCCTCCTGAAGATCCTCGTGAGGCATTGCGAATTTCGCCTGGCCATTTTCAATCCAGAACGGCCAGACGTATTCGACGCGCCCATGAACGATCTCCGCGTCGTCGCGGCGCTCGTCGGTCGCGAACCACGCCGTGTCGCGTCCCTTGCCATGGAAGACGGCCCGCCAACCGGCGGGGAAAGGTGGACGCCATTCCAAGTCAGCCTCCGTTTTGCCCGCCTCGGCGCTGTCCGCAAACAGATTCTGGAAGGACCCGTCCTGCCAGAGGTCCGCCCTTTCATAGCCGGCAAGGTAAACCGCCTCATCGTGGAACGCGATGTCCAACGATTCGATGACATGGCCACCGTCGCTGTCGCCGACTCGGGCGATAAGCTGCTGGCCGTCGCCGAGCAGAATAGGCTGAAGCATCGCGTTGCCCTCGCCCAGAAGCAGGACGTAATGCTCGTTCAGCGGCATGGTCCACTGCCCGGCTCCGAACTCCTCCGGGTTGAAGAGAAAGTCGTCGCCGATGAACGTGGGCACGATCAAGTGCCGTGGCGTTGCCTCCAGCCGAAGGGCAAACCCCTCGGACAAAGGCTCCACGCGCATCACGGCGACGTCCTCTTCGATCGTAAAGTCGGCAACGGCACGCTCGCCAACGTGCAACGTCACGCGAACCCGGTCTTCTGCATGCTCTGCCAGCGTCAGGCTCGTGACACCTTCCAGCGGCGCATCGTCACGCAGCGCCACCAGGCGAGTCTGCGACGTGTACTGGTCCTGGTCATCGCGCGTTTCAAAGAACAGCCCCTCGTCCGTCAGCGACAGGCCGTAGTACGCGTTACGAACAGTTGCCGCGTCACCAAGATCGCGCGGCGTCTCACCGACGTCTACCGATTCCTGGTCGCTTCCAGCATTGCCGGACAGAACCGTCGGCGTCGCATGGGCGGCGCCGGCCGCTGCTGATCCCAGCAGGCTGGCCGCCAACAGGCCGGGGACCGCATATTCCCGAAAAAGATCCATCATCACAAACGCTCCTCGTCATGCAGGGCAGCATCGTTCAGGCCAACTTGCCAACCAGGTGATTCAGTCGGCGTTGCGGGCGATTCGGAATCCATAGACGTCGAACCCGACGCACACATCCGCGTAGCCCGGCTCCTCGGCATGGCGGTGAAAGACGGCCAATCGCTCGGCTCGCGAATCCCACGCGCCGCCGCGAACGACGCGCTGGTCGCCCGATTCCGGACCACGCGGATTATCCGTGCCACTGGGCACAGCCTCGTAGTAGTCATTGGTCCATTCCCAGACGTTGCCAAGCATGTCGTGCAAGCCCCACGCATTCGGCCGCTTGCGGCCAACCGGTCGCGGCTGGCCGCCGGAGTTGCCGGCAAACCATGCATGGTCGCCCAGGCGTGATTCGTCTTCACCGAAGGAATAGCGGCCGGTCTCCCCCGCTCGCGCCGCGTACTCCCACTCCGCCTCGGTCGGCAGGCGATAGCCGTTCGCTTCGTAATTGATCGACCAGTCGTCGAGATCGTAGACCGGCTCGAGCCCTTCCTTCTCCGACAGCGCGTTGCAGAAGCGCACCGCATCCGACCAGCGAACCTGCTCCACCGGGTTGTTGGGATTCTTCCGGTTCGACGGATTGTCACCCATAACGCTTTCGTACAGCTCCTGCGTCACGGGATGCTTGCCGATCATGAACGAATCGACACGCACCTGACGGGGTTGTTCGCCCTCGCTGCCGCGTTCGTCGCCCATGACGAACTCGCCGGCGGGCAACCGAACCATGGTGAAGTCGTTCTCGCTTTCAACCTCCTGCACGTTGCCGTCGCCGAGTTGCGATCGGCTGCTGTTCTGGCCGACGCCCTCCGCCCCATCGCAGCCGACGATGAGCAATGCCGACGAGATCAGCATGCAACCTATGAGTCGCAACGTCACGCCATACAAGAACGTCGCGTGCGCCTTTGGCGGCAATCGATCGCCTCTACACACAGACGCAAAACTAAAATACTTTTTATTCATAACAAGCATGTCTTGATTCCCAGGTACTTCATAAAACAACTGCGCCGCCGTTGACAACAACGGACAGGCTAGTCACCACATCCGCGGCGTGCGGTCGTGTCGTGTGACGTTCGGCCGTTGAACATTGCCGTGCCGTAAACTGCCAGCCAGGACAGTCGCCGGCGCAATGTCTGTGTAGCGGCGAACAACCAGTTCGCCCCGCCAGTCCGCTTCGGCGATGATGCGTCGCCCCAGCAACTCGGCGGTCTGCTGTTGAACGGCCAGCAACGCCGACCGCTCATCCTCCGAAGGAGGACTCGTCATCGCGAGATTGACATCAGTGCGAAGCCGACGAACCGCCTGACGGAAATCATGAAGAAGCGTTTGTCGTTGCTCCGCAGCCTCGCGCATCTTCGGGAGAAACGACCCTCGTACATCCGACCTGTTCAATTCGCCGGACTTCATACGATCCGCCCAGCGGTTGAGCTCATCCTGCGGGGTCATCTCGTCACGAGCCGAGGCAAGCTCGCTGAGCTTCTCGCGATGCGCATCGAACTTTCCGTCCGCCAGGCTCGCCTGCTCAAAGTTGCTCGCGAACGCCGCATACGCTTCGATTCGCTCATCCTTCCACCGGAGCAGCACCTTCAAATCCTCGCTCCAGTTGACAAGATCGTCCGGCACATCCGCATGAAACCCGCCCGCCATCACGGAAGGCGATATGTACAAGCGGTGAAAAAAATCGAGCGTTTTGTCAACCGTGGGGAACGTCGTCCATCGCTCCGGTTCGTGGTAGCGAGCCACCGCCTCGCGCTGAAGAATCCGGTCGGCCGACGCTACGCCCATCGCCTGCGTGAGCACATCGGAAACCGTCACCAGATGAATCGGCGTCTGGCTGGTACGCTCGAACGGATAGATCAGCGCCGACCGCCCCTCACTGCCGTGAATCTTGTCGAACATCGCCTTTCGTTCATCGTCGGTTTCACCTTCGCCGAACCCAGCCATCCACGCCTGCACGCCGCTGCCATCGCTGCCATCGCTGCCAACGATTCGCCACACCGCATCGAAGGTCGGCTCCCAGTCGTCGCTGCCGAGCGTCCAGGTTGCCTCGCCCGCCGAGAGCATCCCGACGTGGGCCATGCCGCCCCCGGTCAACTCCAGCCTCGTGCCATCCCGCTCATCGTCGGCCGCCTTACGAGCGACCATACCGCCCTCGGGCACACAGAACACAGCAACCCCCTTCCCATCGTTGAGCATCGCCAGCACATAGCGAGCATGGGAAAGGTCCATTGGCTCGTCAGTCAAATCGTCAATCTCGATGATCAGATCGTCACCCAACCGATCGGGCACGACCAGTTTCGCCGCGTCGGCTTGAATCGACACCACATCATCCGAGCGCAAAGCAAGCGTTACATGATGATCAGCCGTCATCGCATTTGCCAACACCTCGGCACGCTCGCTGCGCAACGCCAACTTCAGATCCGCGCTGAGCGAGAGTGTGGCCTGATCGTCATCCACCGCATAATGCACGCCAGGCGCCCGCCCGATCTTGTGGCCCGCGCCGGATGACCAGACGATCCCGGCTCCCGCATCCATGTCTTCCTGCCGTGACGGTGCGCCGGTGAACTGTTCCTCCGCCACTTCAAGCAACACCGATCGATGAGCCCCGGCGACATCCACCGCCCGCAAACGCCATGGCCCCTCAGGGCGCGGCGCATGGTTGTACGCCACGCCGTGTCCGTCCTGTGACCAGACCGGGAAAGCATGAAACCCACCTTCCGCGGTCAGGTAACGTACCGACTCGCCTCGCGGATCGGTCAATGCAATGCGTGCCCCATCCTGATATGCGATCTGCTGTCCATCAGGCGACCAGGCAGGTCGACTGTAAATCTCGCCGCTAACCAGCACGCGAGCTTCGCTCCCCCCCTGCGCGGGAACCACATGCAGAGCGCGTTTGTCACTTTCGTCAGCGCCTGCCACGAACAGTATGGAATCGCCGTTCGGCGAAAAGATCGGCCACGCCGCGTCCTCCACACCCGCCGGGCTGACGCGCTGCGCCTCCCCGCCATCGAGCGGACGTCGGTAAATGTGGCCGTCCCGCTGGTAGACCACGCTCTGCCCGTCAGGCGACCAACTGCCCTGACTGCCTGCCCAGAGATGCCGCGCCCCGGTGCCAGGGTCGAGCCCGAGCACCCAAAGCCCATCGGCTTCGTCATGGGGATAGGTGAACAAAGCGCGATCGTGATCCGGCGAAATCACCAACGCCGCATGCTCGCCCGAATGATACGTCAGATCCCACTCCATCCCGTCTTCGTCGATCAGCTTCGTGCCATACGGGAATCGCGAGTAGACGATCTTCGACACTTCAGGCTCAAGCGTCGGGTGTTCTGCCCGAGCTGACTGGAACGCGTCCAACGCCAACGACCGGCCCGTATCGACGGGGGCCGCCGCAGCGGGCCGAGTGTTTGAAACGGGCGTCGTTACATGCTCATCATCCGAGCGCGGCCGCTCCGCCTGCTCGTCAGGCGAAGCGAAAAACCATATCCCAGATATCAGCACACCGAGCGCCAGAACCGTCATCACCACAATGACGCCAAGCTGAACGCCCCCCTGCTGTCTCGCCGATGTCACACTGTTTGGCATAAAGCCGCCTCGCTCCGTTCTCACGTGTCGCTACTACCGTTTGCCGGGCGTCGACTCACAAGAGCCTCGACCGACGCTGCGAACCCTGCTTCGAACTGGCGGCCGCATCGGGGAGCGTAATGCTCCCCGATGCAATCGCCATGATCTTGATGCACGTTACGAAATCTCACCTCGGCGACGCCCCGTCAGCGTCAGGGCCAAGCCACCCAGCAGCAGGCCGACCGAGCCCGGCTCGGGGATGATCATCAACTCACTCTGGTCGAGCACGCCATCGGAATAGCGGATGTCGCCGAGGGCTTGGAAATTGTTGTCTCGGCCAACCCGCATCGAAATTCCGCCGTTACGGTGATACAAGCTGGTGAAGCCGTCCCAGATCGCCACGCGTTCATGCTGCAGCGACCCGCCATCGGTCAGGTTCTGAAGGTAAAAGTCAACAAAGCGGTCTTCTGCATTTTCGCCCGTGCTGATGGCGATGGCAACGTAGTAGTCCTTGTCAGCTTCCACTGCCAGCGATGATGAAATATTCGTGTGCTCGCTATTGAAGCTGCCATCGTCGTTATACACGCGGGCAGCCAGCATCCCGTCCCTCACCCCACCCTGCGACTGAACCGTGGAAGTTGAAATGTCGAAGAATCGGGTGAAGCCAGCCGTCGACATGGCGTTAAAGTAGGTTTCGAAGGTAAAGCTGTTTCGGTTGAACGTCTCCAGGTTGGATGTCCGGATGTAGCCTTCGGAGGCATCAACCCCATGCGTGTTGGTCTCGCCGGTCAAGGGGATTGGATTGGGGAATGCCGACCCAGGCCCCGATTCGGGAAGTTCCAGTCGCTCAACCCCTCCATCGGTTTGCCAGTTCATGTTGCCGCTGCCTTCCTTGTCCTGCCACCATGTGCCAGTGCCAGGGATGCCGCCGGATTGAGGCGGCGTGCCATCCTCACCTTCCCACGACCAGTAGTGCAGCGTGCTGGCGTTGACGCCCCCGGCGAGGCAGCCGCTGGCTACCAGTGCCACCGCACCGGCCTTGAAGTGGACCGAGTTTCGATTAAAAAGCGATTTCAGTGCATGAATCATCTTTCAGATCTCCATAAAAGAGTTGACGTGAAGTCAGATAAAGACGGCCTCAACGGGCCAAAAACCTCGGAAGCAATTTCCTCCACCTCATAGTTCGGGTACCGGTGTCGCATTGATCATCAGAACGCGGGGACGATAGCCGAGCACTTCCAACTCGAATTGGCCATCGTGAATTTCAAACGTTTCGTGCGTCACCACATCGCGAGCATAAAGCTGCGACGGCAGACCCAAGGCTTCCAGGTCAAGCTGGAACTGGGCGTTGCTGGCTTGTTCCGCCATGTTGACCACGTTGAAAATGATCTGGCCTTGGTCGTTCGCGTGGAACGAAGCGTACACCTCGTCGGCTTCCACACTCAGCACCTCTTCATTGCTGTAATAAGGATGCCACTTCCAGTCGGCGTCCCAGTCGAACCATTGGCTGGCGACCCACATGCGGTGGTCGATGCCAAGATCGGGCTCATACGTGTCGCGTTTGCGTTCCGCGATGGCGATGTAGTACGGATACATCTTGATGCGGTTGTCGTGCACCAATGACACGGCCCAAGCCATGTTGCGGTCGACCGGGTGATGCCGCTCCCACGCATGCTCCACCGGCACGCCGTACTGCGTGGGGTTGTATTGAGCGCGATAGAAATCGATGTCGTGATAGTCCTCGCGGCGGGCGCCCTCGGCGGTGTGGAAGACGTCGATGAATGAGTTGATACCCATGAGCGGCGCCCATCCATCATGGCCGTAGACCAGGCCATTCTCCACGACTTCGCCGTGGAAGATCTTGAAGAGGCGTTTGAACAGTTCACGTCGGCCCCAGATGTCGCGGGTGACGATGCGCTCACCGGTTTCCGGATCGACATAGCCGCAGCCGCCCCCGAGCGGGCCGCTGTGCAGCGGGTTGTTGCAGAACTCCGGGCCGGGGGTGGAGTCGAGGTAGATGCCGTCCATGCCGATGTTCTCGATCATCCACACCGCCCCGCCGGCGAGATACTCGATGTAGCCGGCGTTGGTGCATTCCTTGTAGCCGCCCCAGCTGAAGCGTGTGGGCACGCGACGCATCGCCACCCCGTAGTGCTGGTACAGTTCCATGCTCGGGTCGAGCGCATTCCAACCGGCGTACCAGGTCGTTCGAAAGCCCTCGGCCTGAATGCGGTCGTTCAGTGCCCGACGCTGTTCAATGCCCTCGGCTTCGCGGAACGGCTGGCCGAAGTGCGGCCGATTCCACCGTGAGAAGACGTTGAGCCACTGTCCGCCAGCTTCCCGGTAAGCGGGAATGAACCGGCGAAAATCCATGCTTTGCTCATCCAGTTCCAGCGTTTCGTACGGCGTATGCAACTGGCCGAAGTAAAAGTCCTGCGCCCCGCGACCATACGGCCGCACCGGGCCGGCCATCAGGCCCCAGCGATACGCCAGCGCGTCGACCTCCGTCGGCTTGTCAATCACGCGAAGGCGAAACAGCGTCTGGTCCGCTTCACCGGTGCGGATCACCTCGATCGCCTCGGCTCGCTGCTGGTTATGCCAGTGCTGCGCTGTTTCCGCACACCACTGGAAGCCGCGCTCGGGCGTGCCCAGCCAGATGGCATGGTTGAAACCGATGGTAAACCCGTCGTCGATCAACCCTGCCCGCGAGAGGCCGGCACTGAGTTCCTCCATCTGCCGCGTGTCAGGCCGATGTGTGTTCTCATTGAAAAATGCGTTGAAGGTATAAAGCTCAGCGTGCTCGTCCTTGATCGGAAACTCGACGAATAACTCGTCCACGCGCACGCCTTGGGTGTCCAGTTCCAGGTCAATGGTCGTAAAGCCATCGAACTCGACCTTCGTCACGGCTCGCACCGCGACGTCGCCCGCACTGCCCTCGAATTCATACCGGGCAAATTCGTCGTCTGTCTCCGTCAGCGACAGCGTGCCGCGCAGTTCCACCTTTTCACCATCAAGCTTCAAATGCAGTCGCGGTGCTGCCGCAAACAGGCCCTCTTCCTGGCTGACCATCTGCGATGGAAGAAACGAGCCATCGAAACGATACTCTCGGCCCCAGATGCGAGCGTAATCCGCTGCCGCCTCCACCGGCTCATAAGGCGGCGGCACGAACGCGCTCGTGCCCGGCTGATTTTTCACCCAATCCGGCACGGGCCGATATAACGTTTCCAGCAACTCCCCTGCCACTTCGCCGTTCGCATCCAGCAGCCTCACCATCAACTCATAGCCGCCTTCGGCAATCCCTTCGCTGGAAAACAGCACCTGCTCCATCGCCTCGTCAATCGGGTAGCGCCCCTCTTCCAGCGTTTGACCGTCCTGGGTCAACATCACTTCCGCTTCGTGCACCCGTCCGCGAAGCTGATCGGAATGCAGCGACACTGAAAGGTCCAGCTTTTCGCTGCTGAGAAAGTATGGCACGACGGAAAGGAAAATTGGCTCGCGCTGCACCGTCGGCACGAGTGCCGAACCGAGCACATGGCCCTCGGCGTCCGTCACGTGGTAGGCAATCAACACATCGCCCGCCGGCACATCGACAGCACTGAGATTCAACCCCGTGCGGCCGCCTGCCACGGCGTCGACCGTGCGCTCGTTCTCGCCTTTGACCGTGTAGAAGCCCAACACCTGCGCGATCTGCCGATCGAGTGTGGTATATGCGCCGACGTCGCCGACCATATCTTCTTCGCCCACGCCCGAGTCGATCGTATCGAAGACGTTGTCCACGGCGCCGCTTTCTTCAAGCAGGTACACAGCGTGCTGCACGTTCACCGACACATCATCGCTGCCAAGATGAACCAGTTCCGCCAGCGCGCCCGACGACATATCGCCCAGGCGTCCAATTTCTCGCAGGCGGAACGCCGGCCGCTCGCCGACGAACTGCATCACGCCGACTTGCGCAAGGTTGCGGAAACGCACCCGATCGCGATACGACCAGAAGGCGTAGGTATCCTCCGGCGTCTTGTCGGCGCGGGCCACATCCAGCCCCCACGTCTCGCCCGCTTCAGGCGGGCCGTCCATGTCCAGTTCGGAGAACGGCAGCCGAAGCTCGGCCTCCCAGCCAGTGCTGGTCTGACGTGCGGCATACGTCCAGTCCCACTGCGCGCCGGCGTCACGGCCGTCTGCATGCACCAGACCGTCCGCGTACGCCCCGACCGCATTGCCACCGAAGTGAACCGCCTCCTGTCCGGTTCGGCCGACGTCGATCAACACCTCAATCGCGTCGTCGCCCCACACGCCCGTCGTCGCCCGGCCGGGCTCGTCCGCGGAAATGTGCATCGGGCCGGCGTAGTCGCGATGCACCCGCCAGGCGATGTACAGCGCTTCCTCGGTATAGCCGACGTAAACCTCCGTGTCGCGTTCATACTGCTGCCCGCTTTCGGTCGAGATCAGCGGCGAAAGCGTCGACGCCCCAACCCACTCGCGCTCATCCACGCGCCCGTCGATCGTCGGCGCTTCGGAAAGCATCGGCGCCCCCACATGCGGCAGCCGCTGCCACGGCAACTCCTCCGCGAACAACGCGCCCGGCGACATCGCCAGACCGCATGCAAGTCCCGAAAGAACTCCCGAAAAACGCCTCGTTTGAATCGTCATGCTCTGAACTCTCCATACGCCAGCCTTACGCCGGCTTCCTTCTGGTCATCAACGCACTTTTTCACACACCGTCTCGTTCACGAGCTGATTCGCTCGCAATCGGACGCACCACCGCCCGCGTGCCATGGCCTACAGATTCAGTCCCATTCCCAAAGACGTTTCAATAAACCGCGCGCCCTCGCTCGGCAAGCCGCCGTCCTGGTCATGGCTCGGCGTCAGGCCATACGGTCGCGTCTGCCGCTGACCGTCCACCTCAAACGGCTCACGGAACGTGTCCAGCAACAATGTCCATGGATCAGGACGCAACCCGTCCGGATAGTGATAGCCAAGCTCCTCCGGCTCGCGCGGCAGCGATGAAATTCGAAAGTCATGGATCACGAACGAATTTTCCCCGCTGTGGCCGAGCACGATCTTCATGTCCGCATCCGGCTGAACCCCCAACGGTCGGCGCATCGGTTCACGCTTCGTCTCCCGGCCGTCGACCGTCACCCACATCTCCCGGCCGTCCCAGCTCAAGGCGAAATGGCGCGGCTCACCCTCCCGCCAGCCGTCGTCGTCCTCGCCCGACACATGCCACAACCGCGCCATCACCACGACCTGTTCGCCTTCATTGCTCGCGCGAATCCAGGGCCCGGAACGCTGGCTGCCATCGTCCTGCCGACGCGTCCGCCAGATCAGTTGAAAGAACGTGTGCTCTTGCTCCTGCTCCAGCAGAAAAAGCCGTCGCCCGCGATAGTGCCCCTCGATATCCGCGTCGGGATCGAACTGCGGCACAAGCCACATCTCAATCGTGCCCCGCTCCGGATCAATGTTGCCCAACGCCGGGTAAGTCACCTGCCCCGCCTGCGCCTGCACTGCCAGCAATGCCACCAGGCACAGCGGCGTCAAAGTTACTGCCAACCATTGCGATCGCCTCATCAAATACGCTCCTGTTATTCGCATCACCGACAGGCTGATCGCCTGCTTCAAGATCGTTCAACCAACAACCGCCAACGCTCAAAGCGGCATCGGCCTCCACGCGGATACGGCCTATCGCTTTAGCCAGAGCACCTTCTCCCGAAGGTTGAATTGATTGGTCGGTGCATATGAGCCCTCCCAAGGCCCGCGTTCCAACCGACCATTACCATCGGTGAACACACTTGCGACCACCCGGGTGTCATCGTATGCCGTATTTTCGAATGCAAAGCCATGCCTTGAGACGTCACTGCCACCGTAGTGCGGCCCATTCGTGATACTCCACTGAACGGCATCAGCAGCAATCAAGGTATTGGACGGATCGTCCGCTTCGTCGATATGGGTACCACCTCGGCTTCTGGTCCAATCATCGTCATAGGGGGGGGCGCTGCCGCCCCGGACTCCGGTGCCGGGTGTGTCCGGCGTGCTGCGGTACCACCACCCGTTGTAGCCGTATGTCCCGCCTTGCATACCGGGTTGAATCACGATGTCGAATGGCACATCCGGACAATTCAGTGGCCACGCATTCTCCTCATGGCTCCAGTTGCTATCGCCCAGGTACGCCGGGATACGGTCCCCTCGCGGGAGCCCATCGTGCCAGCCACTTCGCCGTGGATGGTACCACTGATAACCGGGAAACCGCTCGCGCCAGTCCCCGGCATACGTATGAAACGCCATGCCGATCTGTCGCAGGTTGGACAGGCACTGGACCGTGCGGGCCGTTTGCCGCGCTGCGGAAAGGGCCGGCAACAGGATGGCGATCAGCAATGCGATAATGCTGATGACGACCAGAAGCTCAATGAGTGTGAATCCGCGTCGATTTGACATAAGACTGCTCCGTTCGTGAAGTGTCCCGGTTGTGACCATGTCCGTCATCCCTGTGATTGCCCCTACGATTACGACTGATGATGCTCAATGACTCGGCTTCCAACAGCACGCCGACGCGTCGATCATGCTCCGCCGAACGATCAGCTTCGTCGGCACGGCAAACGTCGTAGGTTCAAACGCAGGATTCTCCATCGCCTCGACCAGCAGCTCCGCAACCTTGCGCCCACGCAGGCGACGCTGCGGGTCGATCGTCGTGAGAAATGGCTCGCGCGTGGGGAAGTTCGGGCTCGACTCCAGATCGTCGAAGCCCGCCAACGCCACGTCGCGCCCCGGCTCGATGCCCCGCTCACGCAGTGCGTCGGCGACACCGAACGCCACCGCGTCGCTAGCGCCCACCATCACGGTGCAGCCGGCAAAACGGTCCATGTTCGCCCGCATCGCCCGGCATGCCTCGCTGATTTCCGCAATCGCACCATCCGTGCGAGGTTCGTAACACAACACCCGATGCTCGGGCACCTCGATGTCCTGCTCAGCCATCGCCTGGCGAAACACCGCCAGGCGGTTGCCCCGCACTGGATCGCGCGTCAGGTAGCCCCCCGTGACATAGCCGACCTGCCTGTGACCGCGCCGTCTGAGTTCCTGCGCCAACTGGACGTAGCCCGACCGATCGTCACGCAAAACCACACTGAGCTTGTCCGACGCGCCCAGTTCGGTCGGTGGATCGGTCGTGACCGCCGGTATCTTGCGCCGAATCAGTTCATCCAAAGTCTGCTGACCGAAGATCCGCGTGCTGAGGTAAAACCCGTCAATGCGACGGCGATGAATGGCCTTGAGCACCTGCGATTCCCCCACCTCGCCCACTTCCACCGGCAGCAACGCCAGGTGGTACCCTCGCTCCAGCGCGACGTTGGCCATTTCCAGCAGTGTGGGAGCGAAAAACGGCGACCCGAAGCTCTTTTCGGCCTGCCCCTGCACCACCCCGATGCAAAAGCTCTTGCCCGTCGCCAGCGACCGAGCCAAATGATTGGGCTCATAACCAACCTGCGCCGCGGCCTTGAGCACCTGCTGCCGAACCGCCGGTCGGACGCGGTACTGCTGATCATTACGCAGCACCCGCGACACCGTCGCCCGGCTTTTACCCGTCAGTCGGCAGATGTCTTCAACCGTCGCCATCGCCAAATGCTCCAAAAACCTGGATGAACGCGCGATCATTAAAAATGATCGCGCGTTCATTAGACCATATTCCCAAATCGTGTCAACCATTTTTCTGAATGATTTAGATCGTCTTCAGCCCACCTGTTCGTGGCCTACGGTGCCTTGTATTGAAGACCCAACAGATCGCCGACCTGATTCATGTCGGCCGGCTCTGGCTGGGCACGACGCGTCAAGCATCGGCCAGGCGAGGCCGACTCCGGGCACGCCTCGCCCCGGAGAACTGTTGGAGCGGTATTTCTCGCGACGACGGTCACGCGATAAACTGACTCATAACCCTCGTCGATCCATGTCGATGGAAGCCAACGGGGAAGTATTGCTGATCCACGACCGATGCTTGCCCTGCCTGGCGACCCGTTTTCCGAATGGTCGACATGCCCACCCCGCTCATCATTCTTGGCCAGAACCCTCGCGCCGCTGCCGGTTCGGCGAGACTCGCCGGCTATGAGCCGTGGGTTGTGACCACCCGCCCCACGGTCGACCTTCCCGACATCGCCACCGTCCGCCACTGCCCGGCCGAGCGTTATCCCGCCGCAGTCCTGGGCATGATCGACGATGCGCCCGTGGCCGCGCCGATCCTGCTTGCCGGCGATATGGAGAATTACCTCGACGTCGTGCAGGCCGTCAGCTTCGAGCACAAACTGCTCGGCTGTACGGTCGACGCGATGCGTCACATTCGCGACCCGCTCACCCTGCCCTCGCTGCCAGCGATTGAGGGCATACGATCCTGCCACACACGCACGCGCGCCTCGCTGGCTCAACGGCTCGCCCGGCTGGTCTTCGGCGCATGGGGCGGGCGGAAGTATCTGCTTAAACCGCGCCGCTCTTATCTTGGCCACGGCATCCAGTGGTGGACGCCCGGCGCAGCCGGTCAGCGGATCGGCCACGACCGCTACCTTCAGCAGTACATCCGCGGCACGCCTTATACCGCCGTCTTCTTCGCGGACGGCTGGTCGGCCAGGCTGCTGGGCGTCACCGAGATTCTCGTCGGCGAACCTGCCTTCCATGCCCAGGGCTTCCAGGTCGTCGGCCAACTCGGCCCCGTTCAACTCGCTGAACAGGCCCGCACGGCGTTATCGCACCTCAGCGTCCAACTCACGCAACGCTTCGACATGCGCGGGCTCTTCGGTGTCGATCTGATCATGGACCATCGCGGAACGCTGTGGCCCGTTGAAGTGAACCCGCGCTACGTCGACGCCATCGAATTGCTCGAACGAGCCAGCAACGTGCCACTGCTGGCGCCGACTGGGCCCGGACCGTTGCCGGCCGCGCCGCGAACCCTCGGCCGAGCGACGCTGTTCGCGTCACACGATCTCGCCGGCCCGCCCGACCTCGACAGTCTGCCATCGGATCAGGTCGCCGATCGACCGCTGCCCAACAAGCCGATCGCCGCCGGTGAGCCGGTCGTCACACTTTTCGCAGCCGGCGCTTCGCGCGACGCCTGCGAACGCCAGCTTCGCGAACGTGCCACGGCGCTGGCAGCGACCTGTTAAGCCCACGCAGCAGGTCCACCCTGATGCACCACAACTGCTCGAATGTGCCGACCGAGCATTTCACCAGGCAATAGGCCCTTCGCTCGCCGTGCCTCTACCTCAACCACTTCCGCAGCCAAGTGCCTCGCGGCGACCCCGCGCCGACCATCGCTTGCGAGCCAATCGCCTCCTCGTTCCGCTCCGCCGTCAACGGTACGACGCGCTCCGGGCCAACGTGGCCGCACCACACCTCATGCCGGATGATCGCGCGGCCGCCGTCGCCGCTGCTCATGGCAGTGGCGGAGGAACGAAGAAAAAGTGAAAAAACAGATGAGTATTAAACGATAAAAAGATCTTTAATGGTAGAATTAAGCAGCAGCCTTGTGCGTCCCCCCCGCCGGCATGTTGCCGGCGCAGCCCGCTACGACGGTAGCAGGCGGCGCACGCCCTCCCGGAAAGGGGTTTGTGATGGCCAGAGAATCTGATCTGCTCGCGCGATGCGCTTCGGTGATCCAGCGCTATCCGACCGGGATGATGACGACCGTCGAGCCGACCGGCATGCCATGCAGTCGGTACATGACCGCCGCGATCGGAGCCAATATTCGACAACTCTACTGCCTCACCGTGCGCGATGGACGGAAGCTTGCGCATCTTCATGCCAATCCCGAGGTGTGCTGGGTATTCGCCGACCCGGAGCAACAGGAGGTGGTGACGCTGTATGGCCACGCTCGCGAGGTCGATGACGCGGTGGGGGCGGACGACTTGTGGGACCGCTTGATCCGCCACGTCGAGCCCTATGGCCTGAACATGCTCGGCCAACAGGAAGGCACCGAATACCGTTTCGTTGAGACGCGCGTGGACGCGGTGGAGTACCTCAACCAGCAGGAAAAGATCCTCCGCCCTCACCGTGTGCAGTTGCATCAGCCAGGCCGCTCGGCCGGCTGCTGCGGCGGCGCCGGCTGCAGTAGTGCGTGAAGATCGGAACTGGTGGACGCCCGTGCCAGTTTGCCAGGAAGCGAGAACCCAATGCACTGTAACAAGCGCGTCATGCTGGACGGCAACGGGGCGGTCGCATCGGTCGCATATCGCATGAATGAGGTCATTGCGATCTACCCGATAACGCCTTCATCGCCGATGAGCGAGTCCGCCGACGCGTGGGCAACGCGCGGTCGACAAAACGTATGGGGCCAGACCCCCAGTGTGGTAGAGATGCAGTCGGAAGCAGGCGTCATCGGCAGCGTGCACGGCGCACTGCAAAGCGGAGCCCTCACGACGACTTTCACCTCGTCGCAGGGGCTGCTGTTGATGATCCCTAACCTTTACAAGATCGCCGGCGAGCTGACGAGTTTCTGTATGCATGTCGCAGCGCGAGCTGTCGCGACGCACGCGCTGTCGATCTTCGGCGACCACTCCGATGTCATGGCTTGCCGACAGACCGGCTGTGTCCTCCTTGCGTCCAACTCGGTACAGGAAGCACACGACCTCGCCTGCATCGGCCAGGTCGCGACGCTTCAAGCACGTCTCCCGGTGATTCACTTCTTCGACGGCTTCCGCACATCCCACGAGATCAACGGCCTCACCCTGCTCAACGATGAGCAATTGCTCGCCATGCTCGATCCGCACACCATCGCTCGCCATCGCGAACGCGCACTCAGCCCTGACACGCCACGCATCCGCGGTACCGCGCAGAATCCCGACGTCTTCTTTCAGGCGCGCGAGGCGAGCAACCGCTTTTACCTCGCATGCCCCGACATCGTGCAGAATGTGATGGACCGCTTCGCCGCGCTCACCGGTCGGCGGTACAGCCTGTTCGAGTACGCCGGCCATCCCGAAGCCGAGGACGTCATCGTCATTATAGGTTCCGCCAGCGAAACGGTGGAACAGACCGTCCGCAGCCTGACCGCAGACGGACGCCGCGTCGGCGTGCTGAAGGTGCGGTTGTATCGCCCGTTTGACGCGGCGCGTTTCGTCTCGGTGTTGCCTGCGTCCGTGCGTCGGCTGGCGGTGATGGACCGCACGAAAGAGCCGGGCGCGGTGGGTGAGCCGTTGTATCAGGATGTGATTGCAGCGCTGACCGAGGACCTGCCCGACGATCGCGTCATGCCACGCGTGATCGGCGGACGCTACGGCCTGGGCAGCAAGGAATTCACGCCGGCGATGGTCAAGGCGATTTATGGCGAACTGCGTCGCTCACGGCCGCGCCGTCACTTCACCGTGGGAATCATGGATGATGTGACCCACCTTTCGCTGCCGATCGACGATTGGTTCGGCCTCGATACCGACGGAGCAACGCAGGCGATTTTCTACGGCCTCGGCGCCGACGGCACGGTGGGCGCCAACAAGAACGCAATCAAGATCATCGGCGAAGAAGCCGGCCTGCACGCGCAAGGCTATTTCGTCTACGACTCAAAAAAGTCCGGCGCGACCACGGTATCGCACCTGCGTTTCGGGCCCAACCCGATTCACGCACCCTATCTGATTCGCTCGGCCGACTTCGTCGCCTGCCATCAGTTCCGCTTCCTCGACAGGCTCGACATACTCGAACACGCCAGATTTGGCGGCACGCTGCTGCTTAACGCCCCCTACTCGGCCGACCGGGTGTGGGAGCGTCTGCCACGGGAGCTCCAGCAGCAGATCATCGAGAAAAACTTGCGCGTGTTCACCATTGACGCCTACGCCATCGCCAGCGACATCGGCCTTGGCAGGCGGATCAACACGATCATGCAGACCTGCTTTTTTGCCATCGCCAACGTATTGCCACGTAATGCCGCAATCCGCCACATCAAGAAGGCAATCGAGAAAACCTACGCGAGCAAGGGCGGCGACATCGTGAAGCAGAACTGCGCAGCGGTGGACCAGGCGCTCGCGCATCTGCACCAACTCGACGTGCCTGACACGGCCGACTCGACGCACTACCGCCTGCCCATCGTGTCGGAAGAAGCGCCGGACTTCGTCCAGCGTGTGACGGCTGTGATGCTGGCAGACAAGGGCGATTACCTCCCCGTCTCCGCGTTCCCCGTGGACGGCACCTGGCCCACCGGGACGTCCCAGTGGGAGAAACGCAGCATTGCCACGAAGCTGCCCCAGTGGGATACGGCGTTGTGCATCCAATGCAACAAGTGCGCGATGGTCTGCCCGCACGCCGCCATCCGCGCGAAAGTTTTTGAGCCCAGCGCACTAGCCGACGCCCCCAACACTTTCCAGACGATGGACTACAAAGCTCCCGACCTGCGCGGGCTGAGGTACACGCTCCAGGTTGCTCCAGACGACTGCACAGGCTGCGGTTTATGCGTCAATATCTGTCCAGCCAAGGATAAAGCCGAGCCCGGCCATAAAGCCATCGACATGGTCCCGCGCGAAAATGTGCGGGGCACCGACGAAGTCAACTGGGATTACTTCAAGAAGCTACCCGACGTCACGCGTACCCGCATTGTTCGCCTCGACGCGAAGGGATCGCAGTTCTTTCAGCCATTGATGCAGTTCTCCGGCGCATGTGCCGGTTGCGGCGAAACGCCCTATATCAAGCTGCTGACACAGCTGTTCGGCGACCGCGCGATGATCGCCAACGCCACCGGCTGTTCCTCCATCTTCGGCGGCAACCTGCCCACAACCCCCTACTGCGTCAACAACGACGGCCGAGGCCCGGCATGGGCCAACTCGCTGTTTGAAAACAACGCCGAGTTTGGCTTCGGCATGCGTATGGCGGTCGATCAACTCGCCGCCGCCGCCCGCATCCTCGTGCATCGACTGGCCGGCCGCATCGGCGATACGCTCGCCAATGACCTTATCGCGATCCCCGCCAGCGACGAAGCATCGCTACACACGCAACGACAGCGCGTGCATGCACTACGACGGAAGCTGGCGAAGATCGACGCGCCCGAAGCCCGTCGGCTCGACCACCTCGCTGACTTCCTCGTCCCACGCAGCGTCTGGCTGGTCGGAGGCGATGGCTGGGCCTACGACATCGGCTACGGCGGGCTCGACCACGTGCTCGCACAGTCGCGCAATGTGAATGTGCTCGTGCTCGATACGGAGGTCTACTCCAACACCGGCGGCCAGCAATCCAAGGCCACCCCGCTCGGCGCTGCAGTGAAGTTCGCAGCAGCCGGGAAACATACGGGTAAGAAAGACCTGGGCCTTATGGCCATGTGCTACGGCCACGCCTACGTCGCCAGCATCGCCATGGGAGCCAACGACAACCATGCCGTCAAGACGCTGATTGAAGCCGAACAGTTCCCCGGCCCCTCACTGGTCATCGCTTACAGTCATTGCATGGCCCACGGCTACGACATGAGCAAAGGCCTCGACCACCAGAAACTCGCGGTCGAAACCGGCATGTGGCCGTTGTATCGCTTTGACCCTCGCCGTATCGAGCAAGGCAAGCCGCCGCTGCAACTCGACAGCAAAGCGCCGCACCATGACGTCCGTGATTACATGAATCACCAAACGCGATTCCGCATGGTCGAGCAGGTTGATGCGGAGGAGTTTAAGGCACTTGCCGAAGCAGCACAGACGCTCGCTTCGCGACGCCTGTCGCTGTACCAGCAACTCGCCGCGATCACGCTGTCTGACGGTATCGGCAACTGATGCTCGCCAGCGTCTGGATGTAGTCTCGCATCTCATCACGCACCCTTTGGTAGTGCGACAACACCTGCTCCGGCCCGATAATCTCCGGCAGCGAGCCCCGCCCGGCCACTGTCGTGGTGAGATGAAAGGTCGGCCGGGCGACAAGAACGGTTGCTATTGATTCGGTCGAATTCGCGTACGTCTGGAGCAATTGCAGTATTTGAAAAGACTGCGAAAAATAGGCAAGCAGGTTGAGTCATACGGCGATTCTGACGACTAATTGCGGGGAAAGAGGCGACCGCCTCAGCCTGAAGACCCGATTCCGTCAGTTTAAGGAAGTCAGATATGGGTTCGTCCGCATCACCCGCACCCGCTTTGTCATCCATTCAATCCAATGCTGGACTGCAGACTGAGAGGCGACCGCTGGAACAGACCGGCCTGAGCTATGACGTGGCTGGCACGGCCGACGCAGTCATCGAGGCATGGCGGCTGGTCTATCGCAGCTACCGACGTGCGGGATTGATTGCCAGCAACCCCGCCAACCTGCACTCGCTGCCGGAGATTATCGGGCCGCAGACCATGGTCGCCTGTGGTCGGCTCGGCACGGAAGTCGTCAGCACCATCAGTTCCTACACCGATGGCCCCACCGGCCTGCCACTCGACCAGGTTTACCCCGACGAACTCACGCAACTGCGCCGCCGCGGTCGGCGACTCGCCGAGATCGGCCTGCTCGCCGACCGTCGGGAAAATCCCAGTCGTACACTCAACAGTCTCTTTGACCTGATGCGGTTCGGCGTCCTGTACGACATCCATTGCGGCATGGATGACACCGTCATCGGCGTCCACCCCCGCCACGCGCCTTTCTATCAGCGGATGATCGGCTTCGAGATCGCCGGCCCCGAGCGAAGCTATGCCACGGTCAACGACCAGTTGGTCGTCCTGTTGCGCCTGGATTTGCGCACGACGCCCTACCAGTCGCGCCTCCCACGCGGTTTGAAATACTTTATGGACAATCGCATCCCGCCGGAGGCGTTTGACCAGCGGTTCACCTTTGCCGAACCCGCCCTCGTCAATTCCGACATCGGCCGCTTCCGGGCGTGGTCAGACGATCACCGCCGGCTCGCACGCGAGAAATCGGCCGAGCCTGACTCATTGAACAGGGCGGACGTGTCTGAGGATCGGCATGCCAGCCGACCCCCTGTTGCGGCATAGGCATAGCCCAACTCATCCATGACCATCGGCTTGCCGCGTGACGACCGCGCTCGGCGGAATCTGCCGTGCCCGAATGCGCCTGAGCCGGCTTACCCTTCCGCCTTGCTCGCGAGAGGGGGACGGCGAACGCCAATACGGTAGACCAGCACTACACCCCCGCCAGCCACGATCAACCCCAACACGTCGGTAAGAATCAGCGTATCGCCAAATGCGATCCATGCCATCAGCATCGTCACCGGCGGGCTCAGATAGAACAAACTGGCGACACGCGTCGCTTCTTCGCGTGCAAGCAGACGCCACATACTCCAGTATGCCCCGAGTGACACAGCCACCACCAGCCAGACCATCGTGCCGACAAACGGTGCCACCCACTGTGTGGCGAAGCCTTCAATCCACCAGGCAGGAAGCAGCAAAGCGAGTGTGGTGGCAAGGCTCTGGTAAAAAAGTGTCAAATCGAGCGGTTGACTGTCGGGGCTTCCTTCGCGCGTCCAGCGCCGCTGTAACAGGCTCGCGATCGTGATGCCCACCACCGAACCGAATGGGATTAAATATCCGAGTGGCGGTGTCGTTCCATCCAGAGTAAGTCGCGCCCCGACCGCGATGACCACACCACCAAAGCCAAGTATCAGCCCGAGCCACTGGCGTGCGTCGGTTCGTTCACCGAGGACATACCCCGAAAGCGTGCCAGTGAGTAAGGGTTGAAGCGCCGTCACCAGCGCCACGATGCCCGCCGGCACACCCATATCCAACGCCAACAGCGCGCACGTCAGCCAGACGCCGTGCGCGAGAATACCCACCATGCCCATTCGGCCGGCCAGCCGATGCCCCGGCCAACTGAAACGGCCGCTCAACACAAGCCACACGCCCAGCAGGCCTGTCAGCGCGAGATAACGCCAGAACAGCAAGGTAAAGGGGCCGGCAAATGGCAGGCCGTATTCGGCCCCGATAAACCCGGAGTTCCAAAGGAACACGAACAGAAGTTCGAGTATGAAAAACTTTCCCAACCACGTCTTTGTCGGCATGAACTCTTTCGCGAATGCGGCACTAGAGGCCGAGTGAAACGTGGCATTGGGTCAGCGGGCTGAGTGCTGAGTGCTGCGAATCCCTGAATCTCCCATCATCGCGGTGGTCAGAATTCGAGCAACAGAATCGGTGGTCCCATTCATTATATTGCCACCGTGAGCCGGTCGTGGTACGCATCGGGCTGCTCGCGGAGTGGACCGACTCATCTTACCCCCCCCCCATCGCGACTCCCCGCAGACAGCCTCGCCCCGGCAATCTAAACTGAAAACACCACTACGCCCAGGAACCGCCACATGTCCACCACCCTTCGTCTCGTCGAACTGAGCGCCAATACCGACGCGGTCGAACGCTTGCAACAAGCGGTCGGAGATATTTCCTGCATCGAGCAATGGCTCCTTCACGGCAATGACAATCGCTCAACCCTTCGCCTGCTGCTGCCTTCCGACGCCGTCGAGGCGGTGTTTGACGCCATCGCCGAACACGAACTGCCCGACGATTCGTTTCGCGTCATGCTCTTCCCAATTGAGGCCACCCTGCCTGCCGTCGGCCAGCCGGAGGAAGAGCAAACCAGCAAAGAGGCCGCGAAACAATCCGGCGATCAACGCCAGCGCGGCCGCATCAGCCGTGACGAACTACTCAACGATCTCACACCCGGCACGCAGATTTCCACCATCTATCTCATCATGGTGCTGCTCTCGGCCATTGTCGCAAGCGTCGGCCTGCTCCGGGACAACGTCGCCGTCATCATCGGCGCAATGGTCATCGCTCCGCTGCTCATGCCGAACATGGCCCTCGCCCTGGCGACCGCGCTCGGCGACTTGAAGATGGCGGCCCGCGCCCTGGCCACCAATGCCGCCGGCGTGGCCGTGGCCTTTATCTTCTCCTGCATCGTCGGCCTCGTACACGGCGTCGATCCCTCCGCTGACGAACTGCAAACACGCACTCGTGTTTCACTCGGCGACATCGGCCTTGGCCTCGCCTCCGGCATCGCCGGCGCGATCTCCGTCACCACCGGCGTACCCGCCACGCTCATCGGCGTCATGGTCGCCGTCGCCCTGCTGCCGCCGCTCGTCGCCACCGGCCTGTTGCTCGGCGCGGGCGAATGGGTCATGGCTGGCGGCGCCGCGCTCCTGCTGGCCGTGAATATCATCTGCATTAATCTGGCCGGTGTGGGTACCTTCGTGTTACAGGGCATTCGGCCCCGCACCTGGTACGAAGCCAGTGTCGCCCGCCGCGCCACCTTCACGGCCCTCGCCCTTTGGCTCACCGCCCTGCTCAGCCTCGCCGTCCTGGTCTGGATCGCCGAGGGATCCGATTGACCCAGAGCCGCCCCCGCCGGAGTTGGCGGACGTAACGTTTGCCTTGAGCGCTTGCGATCAGGGTTGGAGTCGTACGACCAACTTTTACATGTCCGTCAGTTAGCCCGATGCCACCGGCTGGCCGTGGCGGCCGGCCTCATTGCTTTATCATTGCCAAGCCGTAGTGGTATGGCGGTAGCCCAAGCACTGTGCGTTCGTTGGCCTTGAAGCCGACTTGCTCAGCCCACTGCTGGCATTGCTCCGGTCGCGGGCGAATGGCCATGCTCGGCCCGCGTGGCGTCGGGATGTCGCACCGCCAGTGCATGATCCCGAGCACGCCCCCGGCCCGCAACACTCGCCAGGCCTCCGCCAACAGCCGTTCCGGCTCTTCGCAGTGCAGGATGTTGAACAGCATTGCGAACCCGGCTTGCCCATCATCCAGCCCCGTACCTTCGGTTACAAAGTTGCGCCGGATCGCCAGAACGTTTGCCACACCTTCGGCGTCCGCCTTGGCTTGCGTAGCGGCGACCATGTCCGCTTCGATGTCGAGGGCGTATACGCTGCCTTTGATGATCCGTGCCGCGGGGATGGCAAACGTGCCGTAGCCGCATCCGAAATCCACCACGTCGCCAGTGTCGGCGTGCAAACCCATCGCCCGCAAGGTCGCGTCAGGTGAAAAGTACGTCTGCCACGATGCGTCGTCCGGCATGCCGCTTTCTCGCGTTTTCATGCAGGCAGTTTATCGGAGATCTTGCAGGCGGCGCGACTTGGTGACTGACAATGTTCTCGCTTTCGCGCGGTCGTCGGCTTGCGTGGCAGGCGTCGTCCGGTGAAGATTGATCATACGGCTCGGTTGCGTATGTTCACAGCTTGCCCAGCAATGACCCGCCTTAGGAACTGTGTATGTCGATGCTCGTTCGCTTTCACATACCGATGGTGCTGTTTGCGGCCTGGTTGATATTGGCGGGTTGTGGCTCGGAGGGCGAAGGCGATCGCCGATTGAGCCGCGACGGCGACACACGGCCGACCGTTGGCGTGTCCCTGCCGGGCGACGGACAAAAGTGGCACGCCGGTGTCCACTGGTGGGCCGAGCAAGCCATGGCGGAGCATTCGGAGGTCGATTGGCTCGTCCAGCGTGCCGAGCATGCAAGCGAGCAGGCAGCGCAGATCGACGACATGCTCAAGCAAGGCATCGACGCGCTGATCATCCTCGCGTTGGACGAGGACACATCGCTGGCATCAGTCCGCCATGCGACGGACGTCGATGTCTACGTGGTCAGCGTCGATCGCGCGCTTCACGAACCGATCGCCGACCTGTTTGTAACGGGCGACCATGCCGCGTTCGGCCGAGTCAGTGCGGAATTCATCGTGCAGCAACTCGATTTTCAGGGCAGGGTCGTGATCCTGCGCGGCGGACCGACAGCGGGGGATCGCATGCGATATGAAGCAGCGATGGAAGTGTTCGGCGCACATCCTGGTATTGAAGTACTCGACACGTTGCCGGGCGAGGGCGATCGCGAGCAGTCGGCCGAGGCGATGCGAACAGCCCTTGCCGAGCACGATACGATCGGTGCGGTGTGGGCGGGGGATGACGAGATGGCGCTCGGCGTGGAGGAGGCGGTGCTCGCCGCTGGCCGTGCGGATGAGATGTTGATCCTCGGCGGCGGCGGGATGAGCCAGATCGTCGGCCGGGTGAAGGAGCAGGACCCGCTGTTTCCCGCGACGGTCGCGTATTCGCCGGCGATGATGGCGGTGGCTGTGCACCTGGCAGTGGCGGAGGTGTTGTATGATGGTGACGAGCAGGCTGTGGCCGCGATGATACCGGCCCACCTGAGGCTGGACGCCGGTGATCTGCTGGGGCTTGCCGAGCCGCGACCGACGGAACAACGGCGGCTGATCCTGCCGGTGCAATTGATCACGCAAGACAACGCAGCGGACTATCATTTCCCTGATTCGGTATATTGATTTGCCCCGGCAATAGCGGGGCCGACGCAGCACGCGGGCGTGGCGGAATTGGCAGACGCGCCAGGTTTAGGTCCTGGTGGGGTAAAACCCGTGGAGGTTCGAGTCCTCTCGCCCGCATTCAAAGACGATCTACGGAAGGGGGACGTTGCTATGCTGGCATCTCGTCGTCTATCGCTTGTACTGCTCGCAAGCTGGATCGCTCTGGTCAGTGGAACACCCGCCCCGGCACAGGTGCGCATGGCCGACCTGTGGAAGCACGAGAGCGTCTACTACGACATCCGTACCAATCTGCCGGCCGAGGAAGTCCAATGGTACGCCGACCGTATGGACCACGTATACGAGGAATTTCAGTGGCTGACCGCCGACTTCGGTGGTCGCGAACGTCAGCACCGTCCCGAATCGCTGTTTCTCGTTGAGACCGCACCGGATTATCGCACGCTCATGCGCAGTTTCGGCATCCGGGCGGAACATGCCGGCGGCATGTACTTCAGTACAGACTCGCACCGCAGATCGGGACTGATCACCTATGTCGGCGGCCGGGATCGCCACCATGTGCTGCGGGTGTTGCGCCACGAGGCGTTTCACCAGTTCGCTGCCCGTCATTTCGGCGGACGGCTTCCCCGCTGGCTGAACGAAGGATTTGCAGGATACTTTGAGCGATCGATCGTGGTGGACGACCGCATCGCTGTCGGCTTCGCGGCAGGTTCGGACATCACGGCGTTGCGTCAGATCGTTGCCGAACGACGACACATACCATTGGACGAGTTGTTTGATATTTCACCTTCCGCGTGGCGTCGGGCAATGCGGCACGACCGCGAACGATCACGGGTGCAGTATCTCCAGTCGTGGAGCATGGTGCATTTTTTCATGCACGCGGAGGAGGGGCGATACGCACCGGCATTTCAACAGTTCCTGAACGACCTGGCGGGGGGACGGGGCGGCCGGGTGGCGTTTCGTGAAGCGTTCGGTGCGGACATCGCCGTGGCCGAGCAACGATGGATTGCCTATGTACTGGAAGAGATGGCCCCTGACCGGCGGTACCTGGCCAAGCAACGGCTGCTGAGCGTCGGCTCCCAGTTGCGTTTCGCGGCGGAGCGCGGCGACCTCCCGACGACGTTAGACGAAATGAACGTCATGTTTGATCAAGCGGAGGCAACTCCACCCGAACCGGGACCGCATGGCATCACCATGCCAACCGTCCCGGGCGATGGTCGCTCGCTTATGAGCTACCTCGACGACGAAGACCAATGGGTATCCTTCGAGTTGCAGGAGGCGACGGACGATGCACTTCCGCCAACGGTGGTTGGATCGGGACTCACACCTTCGCCGGTGCTTGTCTGGACACGGGGGTTCGATGGCCAGCTTCACTACGAAGTGACCTTCCGCACGGCGGTCGATGAAGACTGATCGAGTCGTACTGCCAGCATCATCTCTTTGAACGGCGACGCGATGGAAGCCTGTTTGGGATGCGTCGACTCGGCAGTTGGTCATCGGCACAACTTGAAACCACGGATGGTCAGCAGTGAGCTGTTGCTGCTGTTGCAGCGCTTCACTCAAGCTTGCGCGGCATCGTCGACGCCACATAACGCACCGGCTGCGTCTGGCTGCTCTCGATGGCAAGCGTTGAATCGCGATCCGGCTCAACGGTAATGTCCATCGACGCTCGTTCGAGTACCCACACGCCTTCATTATCCTGCCGACGGTGCGCATAGAATTTGCACTGCGTCACCCCGCCCAGCAGCGGCTGCGTGTTCGCGTTGCTTCCGCCGTAATTCGTGGTCAACAACAGTTGCTTATCTTCCTCTTGGTATTCGATGCGAATCCGCCGACCTTGCGTGTCGAAAAGCTCAATGTAATTCGTTACCAGAATAGACGGATCAACCTGTCCGTTGTCGCGCACGAAGTAAACCACCGGCGGCTCGCTGGACGTGTCCGGCAATGTCGGGCCGTGAGCCGTAGACGTCCGAACGAGCGTCAGCAGTCGATGCGTAACCAGCCGGGTGGCCGTCTGCGTGCCGGCACTTTCGGCAGCCGCGGCATACGCGCGGAAGCTCACGTCAATGGCAACCATCGTCGCCGTCAGCAGCATGGCCGTGATCGCCAGCGCGATGAGCATCTCGACCAGGGAGAAAGCCTTGACGCGATTTCGTATTTCGGATTTCGAATTTCGAAGTTGTACATTATTCATATCGTTATGCTGCGGAGGGCAGTCAACATGTACGACCATCCTGCTCACGGCCGTCGGCGTGGCGTGTTTCAAATCCGAAATTCGACACTCGAAATCCCAAATCATCATTTCCCACCTTCGGTGTAAGTCGCCACAACAGGCGTGATCTGGATCGGGCTGTAAATGCCGTCAGGCAGCGCGATGCTCGGATCGTAGCGGACCTGGATACGGCCCATACCGGTGGTGGGGAAGCCGCCTTCGAGGTCGCCAGCATCCGGGCCGAAGTAGCCGAGCGTGGTGTTGAACTGCGGGCTTGTGTCGCCGATCACCGGGTGCTGACCACTTTGCGGATCGAAAGTAGTAATAATCATGCCGTTGATTCGAATATTGCCGCGCAGGTCGACAATGCCGCCGACGATCGCACCGGACAGTTCCACGTACTGGTTTGGATCGTCTGGCGATGTAAAGGTGCCCATCTCCACGGAATAGTGCGGCGCGAGGATGGTGCTGCGTCGAAACAGCGCCCGCTCCGATTCGCTTAGATGGACCGAGTTGTCAATGTCGAAGCGTGTGTTACCAGTGAAGGAGATTTTGTTTCGCGTATGGGTGAACTGGTCAGGTGTTTCGGTGATGACCGCGCCTTCGAAGGTGGAGCTTTCGAAGCGGAGGTTATTGCCATGCTGTTTCGTGTCTTCGATGGATTGGCCGTCGACCGTGGCGGTCAGGCCGGGGTATCGCGGCGTGCCGTCAACTTCCTGCATGCCGGCGTAGTTGTAGTTGGGGTCGTCGTTGTCGGTGTTCGAGTCGACGAAGGTCACGCCGATGAACGTGCAGTTGATAAACAGCGCGTTCGTGCCGCGGGGGATTTTCACGTTCTCGAACGTCATGTTTTCATAGACGGGACGTTCGAAGAAGTCGTAAGGATGTTGCGAGCCGAACGCAACTTCCTCCGTGACATAGCGGATCGGCTGGGGCGAGTTCGGGTTGTCGGGATCGTGATTGCTGACCTGCGAGTAAGCCTGCGAAGCGACGTCGCTGCCGGCGTAGCTGACCTGATCGCGAAACCAGCTCACGTCGAAATTTGACGAGTCGAACTCGTAGATTTCGTTGGTGTTTTGGGCATCAAATGTCAACGCATCTTTGTTGTGGCCGGGGCGGATCGGGCCCTGGAGAAAATCACGATAGTCGCCATAGGCCGCACCGCTTTCCCACTGCTCGCGTGTGGCGTCGAGATAGACCTCGCCCTGGATTTTCGCATAGCGATCATCGGGGCCGAGGTAGCTCTGGCTGTCGAACGAGCGGTCCGGGTCGCGGAAGGTGTAGATCATGTCGAACAATTCGTTGGCGATCGCCTCGTTAACGCCGGCGTTGACAAGATCCTGTTTGCGGACGCGATATTCGCCATCGACTTCGTTGCCGAAGTGTTTGAGGAACAGGTCCCACTCGCTGATGTGGTGGTCGCCGGTGACGTCCCACTCGGTGGGGTCGCTAATGCTTTCCATCTCCAGTTCGCTGGCGAGGCTGAGGCGGTTGTCGCCGTCGTGGTCGTTGGAGGCCAGGTCGCCGTAGAACGCTTCGAGCAATTCGTCGAACTCGGGCGTCAGGCCGTGGAAGTCGCTGACAATGTGCACAGGGTGGCCGTGTTCGAGGTGCGTTTCGGTGAAGCGTGAACCGATGGGGCCTTCGATCATGACGTTTCGCCCGACCATGACGCGACTGCGGGAGAGCACGGCGTAAGGTATCCGCTTATCAATGCGGAAGTCCTGAGAGATCGAGCGGTGAATGCGCGCATGCTCCGGTCCATCACTGGCGACCACGCGCACCCGCAGATAGCGGGCGTCGTCCGGCCGAGGGCGAACCGTTGCGGTGAAGGTCATGTGGTCATTGGGCGCAATGCCCAGAGGACCGATGTGCACAACCGCAACGCCGTCTTCCGGGTCGGCTGCGATCGTCGCTGCCTCGGGGAACGCATCAACCAGGCGATCGGCAATGCGATCGGACTGCGACCAGAGTTGACTGGCAAGCTGCGGCGAGATCTCGCCTTCTGTGATGCGGATGCCCGGGTAGCGCTCGGCGTCGTTGGGATCGCCCAGCGCGAGCTTACCCAACTCATGACCGATCACGCGCATGCCCGTCTCGGCCGCAGCAAGCGAACGGTTGACTTTCAGGTGACTGTCCGCCGTGGCGAGGTTGCCCTGCGAGACGATCGCCATCGCCGCCGCGAGCGAGCCGAAGATCACCAGGAACATCATTGCAAGCACCGCGGCGGCGCCGCGTTGCGATTTCGGATTTCGAATTTTAAATTTCGAAGATTTCAATGCCGAGATCCTTCTGCCTCACGGTGCGGGCCCTGACAGCGTGCATAGCTCGTAAGCGGGCTCATCGCGTGACCACCCACGACAACCGCGTTACATGCTGGTAATCGTGATCTTCTGACTGGCGGTACTGGACATCGACGGTGACGCGCATCATGTCCGTCGAGCCGAGCGTTTCGACGAAGGTCGTGCCCAGGTTCTCCGGCCAGATGTTGCGCACCGTCACCACCTGCCGCCATCGGCCATACTCGGTCAGCCGCTGGCGTCGTGCGTCGATCGGGTATTCGCCGGACTTCCAGCCTTCGCCGAGGCCGCCCGTGCCAGGCGCACCGGCGAAGTCGGCAACGCAGTTGAATGCGAGGACGTTGTCGCCCTTGCTGCCGAAGTTCGCCGGGCCGTGGATCGGATCGTAAAGCGGCATCGTCAGCGTCAGTTCGCGGATCTCATTGGCAAGCAGCAACGCCGTGCCAGTGCGCTGCGCCCAGTCGTTTTTCATGTGATAGGCCTGCTGCGCCGCAACGATGGCGAGCACACCCGTGCCGACAATGACGGTGGTCAGCGCCGCTTCGATGAGCGTAAAGCCGCGGGCGCGTCGGCTTCGCCGACGTAATCGCTGATTACTGATTGCTGATTGCTGATTGTCAAACATCACAGCCATGCACATCCTGCCCCCTTCCTTTTCATACGATTCACGGGCAGCTTCACCAACCCTTCGACCTTACCAATGTCGCTTCTTTGTCTTTAGCAGCCACGACAACTGCTTGAAACCTCACGTCCGGAAAATCAGCGATCACAAATCAGCGATTATCAATTCCTCAACTCACCAGCGTCGAGAGCTTGAAGATCGGCAGGATGATGGCCATCGCAATGAAACCAACCACCGTACCCATCACGATGATCATGATCGGCTCGATCATGCTGGTGACAGTCTTGATCGTTTCGCGTAATTGCTTGGAATAGAACGTGCTGATTTCGTCCAGCACTTCGCCGAGTTTGCCCGACTCTTCGCCGGCCGAGACCATCTGCACAACGGCCTTGGGCAGCAGTGTGCTTTTCTGTAAGGGATGCGCGATCTTCTTACCCTGCTTCACCGAGTTCTGCACGCTGAGCCAGAGTCGGCGGTAGTGGCGGTTGCCGCTGATCTCGCCGGTGATGTGGAGCGTGTCGAGCATGGGCACGCCGGCGTTGACCAGTTCGCCCATGGTATGCAGGCTTCGGCTGATGTAGAGGGCACGGAACATGGCGCGAAACAGGGGCACTTTCAGCTTCACGCCGTCGAACCACCAGCCGCCCGCCTGCGTGCGGACGAAGGCGAAAAAGCCCAGGCAGCCAACGATCAGTCCCATCACGACGGCCCACCACCAGTCGACCATGAAGGCCGAGAGGTTCATCAGCACCACGGTCGGCGTGGGCATCGCGGCTTCCTTGCCTTCGAACACCGTGGCGAAGCGCGGCAGCACGAAGGTGAGCAGGAAGATTGTGACACCGATGGCCATGGAGGCGATCACGCCCGGGTAGATCATCGCGCCGATGACCATCGATCGCGTCTCGATCTGGTGAGCGAGATAGCTGGCGATGCGTTCGAGCATGTGGCTAAACGAGCCAGACATTTCCGAGGCGCGCACCATGTTCACATACAACGGGCCGAACTGTCGCGGGTGTCGCGCGAGCGCCTCGCTGAACTGCTTGCCGGACTCCACGTCTGCCTTGATCTGGAACAGGATGTTGCGGAACTTGGGGTTCTGGGTCTGCTCGGCAATGCCTTCGATAGCGGCGCGCAGCGCGATTCCGGCACGGACCATAACGGCGAGCTGCGTGGTAAAGTTGAGAATGTCGCGAGCCGTGGGCCCGGACGAATAGTTGAGAACTTCGTTGACCTTGGCCATCGCCGACTTCGCCGTCATTGACGTACGGACAGGCGAAAGCTGGAGCACGGTATGCCCCTGGCTGCGGAGTTGCTGCGCGGCGGCCAGCGCGTTTTCTGCGCCAAGCACACCCACGGAGACTTCGCCGCCGCTGGTTCGCATCTGGTAACGGTACTGAGGCATGGGGTTACTTCACCTCTGTGGCTTGCGTTGCGACTCTTCCCGCTGAACGGTCACTGAAGCGACCGGCCTGGATCATGCGGCGATCATGCGCTCGAGCTTCTCGGGGAACGCGGCTTGCGCGACCGCGTCTTCCTTGCTGATGATGCCGTTGAAGTACAACTCGGCAATCGCGCTGTCGAGGCTGGTCATACCCATCGCGCGGTTGGTGTCGATCACGTTGGGAATTTCAAATGCCCGGTTCTCGCGAATGAGGTTTCGCACGGCGGGCGTACAGAGCATCACCTCAACCGCAGGCGCCATGCCCGGCTTGTCGATCCGCCGGAACAGCGTCTGGGAAATCACCGCCTGCAACGTGTTGGCGAGCATGGAGCGGATCTGGTTCTGCTGGTCGGCGGGGTACATGTCGATGATTCGTTCAACCGTTTGCGATGCGTTGACGGTGTGCAGCGTGCTGAGCACGAGGTGGCCGGTCTCGGCGGCGGTGATGGCGGCGGCGGTGGTTTCGAGGTCGCGCATTTCACCGACGAGGATGATGTCCGGGTCCTGTCGAAGCACATGGCGAAGGCCGGACGCGAAGCTGGGCACGTCCGCGCCAAGTTCGCGCTGCTCGATCACGCTCTTGTTGGAGACGAAGGTGTACTCCACCGGGTCTTCGAGCGTAATGATGTGCTTCTTGTAGCGGGCGTTCATCGCGTCGATCATGGCGGCGAGGGTGGTTGACTTACCCGAGCCGGTGTCGCCCGTGACGAGCACGAGGCCGCGCGGCAGGTAGGTCAGCCGTTCGACCACGTCGGGCAGGCTGAGCGATTCGAACGGCGGGATCTTGGTCTTGATCGCACGCAGCGCGACACCGACGGCGCCGCGCTGAAGGTGAGCGTTGACACGGAATCGACCGACGCCAGGGACTTCGTAGGAGAAGTCGGAGTCCTTCACCTTGTCGAACGTCTTCATCTGATCTTCGCCGGCCATCTGCTTGAGCATTCGCATGCCCGACTCGGCGGTGATGACGGGGTAGTCCAGCGGCGTCATCGTCGTCTGCACGCGCACCATCGGCGGATGACCTGCCACGAGGTGAATGTCGGAAGCGTCCATCTCGACGGCGGTTTTGAGAATCGTGTCCAGATCCATGCGGTTGCGACCCTCGCAGGTTGAAGCTGCCGCCCGCGTCGGCCGCGCGTACTACGCACGGCCGAACCACCACGGAGTCGGCTCATTCGGCTTATCGGCCAGCGCCGGGCGCGGGATAAGCGCCAATCAGGAAATATCACCCGTATTCAACAGGTCGCAGGATCATTACAGTCGTTTTAATTGACACAGGCGGGTGCGGTCCCACGGATGCGATCCGTGGGCTTTGTGCGGGAACTGGAATCAGACGATCAGCATCGCGTCGCCGTAGGAATAGAAGCGGTATTCGTGAGCGATCGCCTCGGCGTACCAGGCGTGCAGGCGGTCGATGCCCACGCCCGGCAGGGCCGCCACCATCGCCAGCAGCGTCGAGCGCGGCAGGTGGAAGTTGGTCAGCAACATATCAGTGAAGCGATAGCGAAAAGCCGCGCCGGGGTAAATGAACAGGCGGGTGCTCGCCGTGTAGTCGCCTTCGATGCTGACAATCGGCTCGGGCAGACTTTCGATCGCGCGAACGCTGGTCGTACCCACCACAAGCGTCCTGCCACCGGCCTCGCGCGTGCGGGCGAGGTGGGCCAACGTGTCGGCGGGCACTTGCAGCCACTCCTCATGGATGTCGTGTTCGTCCAGTGTGTCAGCGCGGACGGGCATGAACGTGCCGAGCCCGACGTGGAGCGTGACGTGTCGGCGATGTATGCCGAGGCGGGCGAGGCGGGCGAGCAATTCGTCGGTGAAGTGCAGGCCGGCGGTCGGCGCGGCGACGGAGCCGGGGACGTCGGCGAAGACGGTGTTGTACCGCTGCACATCGTCGGCCGTGATGCCGGGCTCATCGCGGGCCTTGCGTGCCTTTTGAATGTAAGGCGGCAACGGCGGCTGACCGATCCGGGAAAGCAGGCTGGGCACGGGCTCATCGCCAAGGTATCGGGCCTGCCATCGGCCGCCGCCGAGCGAACGCGTCAGTTCGAGAGCCGCGGTCTCAGGCGCTTGGTTGGGCGTGGTGTCATGCGGCGGCGTGGTAAATGCGATGTGCTCGCCCGGGCGCAGCTTGCCGCGGGTTTCGAGCATGACCTGCAAGTGCTGCCCGTCGTCGGCCTGAAGGTAAAGCCCACGCACTTGGCCGGCGGTGGCGGTGCGGATGGCGTGAAAGTGAGCGGGCAACACGCGCGTGCGGTTGGCGATCATCAGGTCGCCCGCCTTGAGCACGCCGAGGCCGGGCAGGTCGCGGACATGGCGGTGGTCGATGCGGCCGGTGTCGCGGTGACAGACCATCAGCCGGGCGGCGTCGCGCGGCTCGGCAGGGCGCGTCGCGATCAAGCGGTCGGGCAGGTGATAGTCGAGGGTATCGGCACGCATGGCAGTTTCAACTCGGGGCCCTCGCCTGGCTGGAAGCGGCCGGGCGAAGTCGAAATCGTAGCGTCGCGTGGTGTCTGAGCAACTGACACCGCGATGACGTGTTGCGTGTGGGCAACATCCGGCATGGGTGACACAGGCGACACGGCCGAACGTTGCCTGCAAGTCATGCCATAACATGGCGATGCATTTCGCCGCCGTCCATGGCACGGCTCGGCTCACCTTTCGCCGGTCATCCGGCATGCGACTGGACAGTTGTTCCAACCCGAGTCCGTTGCCGCCGCGCGGGGGTGAACCCTGCGCGGTGTCGTCGCAGCGTCCGGCGCATCACATTTCCGAAGCCGCGACGGCGCGTGTCGTGCCGGGCGCGTTGGCCGAGCAAGGTGCGTTGCCGTTGGCGGACGAGGGGCGCGAGCCGGGGCCGTCGGGCAAGTGGCCCTGGCAGTTGCCGCTGACGTGTGACCAGCCGCCGCCGCCCGAGCCGAAGGTATGGTCCGTGCCCTACCCGAGCCCGGCCGAGGCTCGCACAGGCAGCATGCTCGACCTGCTCGCCTGATCTCATCCACCACGCCACTGCTTGCACCTCGCGGGCTACACTGTCCGAATGGCCCGCTCGAAGCGATCTTCATCATCACGTGCCCGACGCGCACCATCGCCGCCGCGACTACCGGTGATGGCGTTCCTTCACCAGCGCCAACGCAAACGGCGGATCATCGCCGTCGTCGCGGTGGCGGCGTTGGCGATCGCGGTGTTGGCCGACCGGTCAGGCCTGCTGCTGCATCAGGGTGATGATCGTTCACGCTATGACACGCGGACGTTCGCCGTCGTGCAGGTCATCTCAGGCGATACGCTGGAAATCGACGCACCGGACGGCAACCGCCCCACCACGCGCGTTCGGCTATGGGGCATCACCGCGCCGGCAAACGCACAGCCCGAGCGCGGCCGACCCGACCCCGAACCGCTGGCCGACGAAGCCGCCGCCTTTGTTCGCGAGCAGGTGGGCGATCGGCCGGTACGCCTTGAAACCGAATCGCATCGCGTGCGCAACCGTGACGGCGAACTGCTCGCCCACGTGTACGTTGACGACCATGTTTCGTTGAACGCCCAACTGCTGTCGGCCGGGCTGGCAAGCGTCAACGCGCGCTGGTCACATGATCAACTGGAGCGTTACGCCGAGCACGAAGCCGAGGCCCGCGCCGCCGGCCGTGGCATCTGGGCCGACGCATCACGATGACATCGACTCACAGATGACGTCCACTCACAACGCCCTCGCACGCTCAAGCATCCAACCGGCGAAGTCGGCCTTGTCCATCCGTCCCGGCTCGTCACGCTCGCCCGCCGCGGTCAACCACACTGGCGTGATGCGCGACGACTCCATCGTCCCCAGCGGATTCGCCACGATCGCATCGACACCCTTCCGCCGCATCTTCTCCGCTGCGCGTTCTTCGAGATGCGCCTTTTCCTCCAACGCAAACGCCACGACGCGCTGGTTCGCCCGTTTGCGCGACGCCATCAACGCCACCAGGTCCGGCGTCGGCTGCAGTTCGATCCTCATCGTGCCCGCGCCTTCGCGTGCGAGCTTGCCTTCGTGCACGCAGACCGGCCGATAGTCCGCCACCGCCGCGGCCATGATGAGCAACTCGCAATCGTGAAAGTGCGCTTCGAGCAGTTGCTTTAACTCGGCTGACGAGTTGAACTGATACATCCGCATCCGCGCTGCCGCCGTCGGCGTGACGTCTACCGGCCCCAGCAGCAGCGTCACCTCATCCCCCGCCGCCGCGGCCGACTCCGCCAGCGCAACGCCCATCCGACCGCTCGAACGGTTGGAGATAAACCGCACCGCATCAATCGGCTCACGCGTCGGCCCGGCTGTGATGAGAATTCTCATTGGAATTTCGGATTTCAAATTTGGGATTTCGAATTTGGGCCTCGAAGTCGATCATTTCACGTACTACCACACCCCCACTGGCCGCCGCCACAAATCCGAAATTCGAAATCCCAAATCCGAAATTCAGAACCGCAGCGCCTGCGATCCCAGCGTCACCACCGTCATCTCGCCCGGCTTGTGCTCGCGCATGAACGCGTTGACTTTTTCCAGTGTCACACCATCGACCTGCTCAGCCAACTCTTCAAGCGTGCGCGGCCGACCGAGGTTGTACTGGTCGAACGCAATCGCACCGGCGCGCGCGCCGGTCGACTCGCCCTGCATGACCAGTCGCGACTTCAAGCCGACAATCGCCCGCTGAAACTCGCTTTCGTCGACGCCCTCGCTCATGCGACGGTGCTCCTGCACCATCACGTCCAACGTCTCCTGCGCACGTGGCGTGGTCGTGCCGGCGTAGCCCAGCACCGCGCCGCGATCGCGATGGCCGGAGTAGCTGGCCATCACTGCATAGCATAGCCCGCGTTTCTCGCGCACCTCGGTGAACAGCCGACCCGACATCCCGCCGCTGAGCACGCTCGTCGCGGCGCGTTGCAGAATGCTCGACTCGCCGTTCTCCGGCACCGCGTCGTACGCCATGCCGATATGCACCTGCGACGTGTCCGCCTGCATGTGCTCGTAGTCACGCTTCGCCTCGGCCTGCACGATGGGCTCATCAATGGCCCCCTGCCAGTCGGCGGTCAGCTTCGCCACACGATCGCGCAGGGCCGACCAGTCCAGCTTGCCCGCAAACGCCAGAATCGCCCCACTGGGCACGAACGTCCGCTGCCAGTACGACTTGATCTGATCCAGCGTCATCGCCTGCAGATGCTCACGCACGCCCAGCGGCGAACGGTTGATCGGCTCGGGGTAAAAGCGTCGCTTCAGTTCCAGCATCACCCGCTGCTGCGGCTCGTCCGCCAGCGCGTCCAGCGACTGCAACGCCAGTAGTCGCGTCGGCTCGAGTGACGCCTCGTCGAAGCGCGGCCGACGGACCATGTCCACCAGCAGCGGCAGCGCCTCGTCCACCTTGTCGCCGAGCATGGTCGCGCTCAGGCGAAGGTGTCGTGTCTCCGTGTTCGTGCTGCGATGCACGCCGAGGCGTTCAAGAGCTTCGCTGTGCTGGCGTGCATCAAGCCCGCCGGCGCCGCGGCAGATGATTTCCGAAAGCATCGGCGCGACGCCGAACTGATCGCTCGGTTCGTACATCGACCCGCCCGGTAGCAGCAGCGTCATGGATAGCGATTGAGCACCCGCAATCGGCTCGGCGAGCAGGTGCAGTCCGTTGGGCAGTTGTTCACTGTGGATCTCTGGCATGCCCGGCATTGTACGGCATCGGCCGATCAAAGTGCGACCGCAGAAACCGCCCTACCACCTCGCGGTGATGTGCGAAATCGCGATGCAGCCGATCGCCCAATGTCAGGTCCAACGCCCGCTGCCGACGCCCGCTTAACGGAGCATAACCCATCCGCCGCGCCAGGTGCGTCAGATCATCCGACCCGACCTCCGGCAGAAATAAATCGCGCGCATCGCCACGCAGGATGCGAAGCGCGTTGATGAGCTGGCGATAAAAATAGTACGCAGCACTCAACTCCGCGTAGTCGCGTGGCGGCAACACCTCCGCCCGCCGCAGTGCGTCCATCGCCTGCGACACGCGGGCGGTACGCAACTGCGGCACCCGCCGGGCATGCTGCACCTGCAACAACTGCACCGCCCCTTCCAGATCCACCAGCGCGCCGGGGCTGTACTTCGCGTTCACGTGCTTGTTCCCGGCAAGCTTCTGCTTCTTCTGCTTGCCCCACAAGGTCCACAGCGCGTCCATATCCAGTTCAGGACGTTCGTACACAAACCGGTCGCGCAGCTTCTCCACCTCGTAGCCAAGTTCCGGATCGCCCGCGATCCACCGCAGACGAACCAGCGCTAACCGCTCAAATGCGTGCGGCGGGCTCGACGCTTTCGCCCCATTGCCCACCTTACGCTGTGTACCCGTCCCGGTCGTCGCCGGGTCGTAATACCGTCGGAACTGGTCGAGGCTCACCGCCAGTGGGCCGTCATTGCCGTACGGCCGAAGGCGAAGGTCGATTTCGAAAATGCCTTCGCGCTTCGTCTTGAGAAACTGCGTCGTGTCGCGCACGAGCGTTTCGTAAAACTCGGTGTTGGAGATCGGCTCACGCTTACCCCCCGCCGTCTGACCTGCGTCACCCATACCCGGATAGACGAACAGCAACTCAAGGTCGGATGCATAGCCCAGCGCGACGCCGCCGAGTTTGCCCAGGCCAAACACCGCATAAGGCCACGTCTGCCCGAACGTTTTCCCATCGACAAACTCGGTCTGCACCTTTTCAAAGCACGGCCGACCAAACGAGCGGACCAGATCCTCAAACACCAACCGTGTCGCGGCGTCGATGAGGTTCTCTGCCAACGTGGTGAGGTGGGCGCTCAGGTCGCGAAAGTCGACGCCTGGTGTGAGAATGTGATCGAGGTCGATCAGAAAGGTTTCGCGACTCTTGAACCGGTTAAGCCGATCCTGCTGCTCGGCGAGGCCCATCGCGCCATCGAGCGTTTCGGCAAGTCGCAGCGGCAGCGTTTCCATCGGCTCACAAAACCGCTTGCCCTGCAAATGCAAACCAATCACGCTGAGCACCGACTCGTACTGCCCGCGAATAAAGTCTTCCCAAAGGTAGTCGCTCATGCCCAGCAGTCGAGCAAGGCTGTGCAACGCGCGCGGGTCGGCGAGCAGGTCAAGCCAACCTTCCACCACCGTCGGCTCGCCTTCGCTTGGCTGCTCAAGCAACTCGGAGATCAGTTGCCCGAAACGTTGCAGCGCGGTGAATGGGTCCGGCGCCTGACCAAGGAAGTAGCTGAACTGTTTCGTGAGCACGACCGAAAGCTTCACGCGACGAAGCGTCTCTTCGGGCAGCGGCTCGTGCGTGGCCGGGTCTGCCAGGTCAATCTCGTCACGGATGTAACCGCCCGCCGCGTTGCGGATGCGCACCCGGCGGATGTCGAACCCGCGCAACGACAAGGCCGTGCTCAGCGTGTAAAGAAACGCAGGCGTGTCCTCGCCCACGATTGCGATCCGCGTCTGCTTGTCCGCCAGCGGCGTCAGGTCGAGGTCCACCGGCAGCAGCAACTTCTCCGGCGGCGTGTTCAGCTCCAGCAGGCGTTGGGTGACCATCTCGTTCACGCGTTTCTTCGCCTGCTCGATACGGCCCTCTTCGCCGGTCTCCAGCAGCATGATCGCATCGCGCACCGTCGACTCGAACCGCTCGCGCCAGGCGTCAAACGTATCGCCCTCGTCGACCAGTCGGCCGACGAAATGATCGACAATCAAACCTCGTCGATTCGGGTCCGACCCCGTCGGCAACGTCCACCGCCGACCGCCGATCTGCCGACGGCGCGTCGTGCCCGTCGGCTTCGTTTCGCCCTTGACCACCGGCAACGTGAACACATCGCCTGACACGATCGACAGCCCCGTGCCCGCCAGCACACCTGTCAGCAGTGAAAACTCGAACGGATGATCAAACGCCAGCACCGTGCAGACGACGTGGCCCTCTTCGTCCTGCTCGACCAGCGTCCGCACCGGCTCGTCTTTGTTCAGTTGCAGCAGCTGTTGAAAATGCGACGCCACCGTCGCGGCGTCGAAGCGATGAAGATATTCGTCATCGACCCGCCGAAGCATCGCCTCAACCCGGTCGGCGTCGGCAGGTGAACAGTGAGCCTTGATAGCTTGAGCATCGACAGTCATGGCATCTTTCTACATGATAGAGTGTCCGGTCGGTTCGTACAGACAACTCACACACTGCACATGCCACCCACACCCGAGCAGCCCGACGCCAACCCCGCGCCCACCGGCCACCCGGTCATGGCCAAGCTGCGCCTCGAACCGTTCCGCATCCAGGGCCTCTCCGTCGCCGGCGAACACACCATCGTCCAGGTGCCCGAACTCGAACTCTGCTTCGACATGGGCCTCTGCCCCCGCGAAACGCTCGTCAGCAAGACCATCGCCATCTCCCACGGCCACATCGACCACGTCGCCGGCCTCAGCTACTACCTCTGCCAACGCCAGCGGATGAACCTCGGCCCGGCTCGCCTGGTCTGCCACCCCAACCTCGAAGCACCGCTGCGCGATCTCGTCCAGGCCAGCGCGGCGCTCGACGCGCATCAGGCTGATGTCAACATCACACCGCTGAAGCATGACGACGAACTGCACCTGCACGACGCGTTACACCTTCGCGCGTTTGAAACCCGCCACACCGTGCCTTCGCTGGGCTACGTCGTCTACGAGCGGCGCAAGCGTCTGCGCAAGGAAGTCGCTCACCTGCCCTTCGAACGGCTCGAAGCGTTGCAGGCCCGCGGCGAGCCGGTCATGGAACGCCACAACGCGCCGCTGCTCTGCTACACCGGCGACACTGACTGGGGGCCGCACTTTCAACGCAGCGACGTCCAACGCGCCAAGGTGCTCATCACCGAGTGCACCTTTCTTCAAGCCAGTCACCGCGAACACGCCCGACGCGGCCAGCACCTGCACCTGGACCACATCGTCTCGCTGCTTGAAATGGTGCAGGCGAAGACGGTCGTGCTGACGCATTTGCCGCGGCAATTGCCGATGGACCGGGTCCGCCGACTGCTTGCCCACGCGATTCCCGCCCGGCATCGCGAGCGGGTTGTCGTGCTGATGGACCCCGGCGGCCCGGCGGGGCCGTGACAGGCCCGTTCGCCGACATGTCCCGCTTTCGTTAAACTGTCGCCGCCTGCACGGTCGGCCGGAGAGGGGCCGAGGCCGACCGTAACCCACCCGAGCCCCAAAGGAATCGATCTTCGATGAGTGGCAGCACCGCCCGCCTTCAGGCCGTCTCGGCCGTAACCAACTACACGCCCTTCTCCGACCCGCTGAATTTCGTCGACACGCCGTCGCGCGAGCTGTTCGGTGAAAATGTCTTCAACGCCAACGCCATGCGCGAACGGCTACCCAAAGACATCTACAAAAAACTACTCAAGACCATCGACAACGGCGAAAAGCTCGACTACTCCATCGCCGATCAGGTCGCCTCGGCCATGAAAGACTGGGCCATCGAAAAAGGCGCGACGCATTATGCTCACGTCTTCTTCCCGCTCACCGGCCAGACCGCTGAGAAGCACGACAGCTTCCTCGAACCCGACGGCAACGGCGAAGCCATCACCGAATTCTCCGGCAAGCAACTGATCCAAGGCGAACCCGACGCCTCCAGCTTCCCCTCCGGCGGCCTGCGCGCCACCTTCGAAGCACGCGGCTACACCGCATGGGACGTCACCAGCCCCGCGTACATCCTCGAAAATCCAAACGGCACGACGCTGTGCATTCCCACCGCTTTCGTCTCGTGGACCGGCGAAGCGCTCGACAAGAAAACGCCCGTCCTCCGCTCCATGCAGGCGATCAACGAGCAAGCCCAGCGCGTGCTCAAACTGTTCGGCCACGAGAACGTCGCCCGCGTGAACGCCACCGCCGGCGCGGAACAGGAATACTTCCTGATCGACCGCAACTTCTACTTCGCCCGGCCTGACCTCGTCGCCGCCGGCCGAACGGTCTTCGGCGCACAGCCGCCCAAGGGCCAGGAACTCGACGACCACTACTTTGGCGCGATTCCCGAACGCGTGCTCGCCTGCATGCTCGACACGGAACGCGAACTCTACAAGCTCGGCGTGCCCGTCAAGACCCGCCACAACGAAGTCGCGCCCGGCCAGTACGAAGTCGCCCCGGTGTTCGAGAACGCCAACGTCGCGACCGACCACCAGCAGCTCGTGATGATCATGCTTCGTCGTGTGGCGCAGAAGTACGGCATGGAATGTCTGATGCACGAGAAGCCGTTCGCCGGCGTCAACGGCAGCGGCAAGCACGTCAACTGGTCGCTGGGCAACGCGACGCAGGGCAACCTGCTTGAGCCCGGCGACACGCCGCATGAAAACGCGCAATTCCTCGTGTTCTGTGCTGCCGTGATCCGGTCCGTGCACAAGTACGGCCACCTGCTGCGGGCGGTCATCGCCTCGGCGGGCAACGACCACCGTCTTGGTGCGAATGAAGCACCGCCCGCGATTCTGTCGATCTTCCTCGGCGATCAACTCACCGACGTGTTCGAGCAAATCAAGAAGGGGTCGCTTACCGGCTCGAAGAAGCCCGGCACGCTGACCGTCGGCGTCGACACGCTGCCGTCGCTGCCGCGACACGCCGGCGACCGCAACCGCACGAGCCCGTTCGCCTTCACCGGCAACAAGTTCGAGTTCCGCGCGGTTGGTTCGAACCAGTCGATCGCCGGCCCGCTGGTGGCGCTAAACACCATCGTCGCCGAGTCGCTGGACTACATCGCCACGGAAATCGAGAAAGAGACCAAGGGCAGCCCCAAGAAGTTCAATGCGGCTGTGCAGAAGGTCCTCAAGAAGGTGCTCGGCGATCACGACAAGGTCATCTTCAACGGCGACGGCTACTCGGAAGAGTGGCATAAGGAAGCGGAGAAGCGCGGCCTGCCGAATCTGCGCACCGCCGCCGACGCCCTGCCGGTGATCACCAGCCCGGAGGTGGTCAAGGTCTTCAAGAAGTACAACGTGCTCAACGAGCGCGAGCTGGCCAGCCGACAGGAAACGTACCTGGAGCAGTACTGCATCCAGATCGACGTCGAGAGCAAGGTCGCGCTGAAGTTGGCGCGGACGGCCATCTTCCCGGCCGCGATCCGCCATCAGCGCGAGCTGGCCGAGACGTGCGCCCACCTCAAAGCAGTGGGCTACACGTTCGACACCGACTCGCTCGATGAGGTGACCGGCCTGGTGAAGAAGTTGCAGGATGCCATCGGCGTGCTGGACAAGGCGGTCGTCAAGGGCGACGCCCTGGGCCACGACCTCAAGAAGAAGTCGGCGTTCTATCGCGACCACCTGCTGCCGGCCATGCTCAGCGTCCGCGAGCACGCCGACGCCCTTGAAGCCATCGTCGCCGACGACCTCTGGTCGCTGCCCACGTACCAGGAAATGCTGTTCATCAAGTAAAAGTTTCTCCCAATAAACCCGTGGATGAGCCTGACAAATCCGCGGAATCCGACACTCCTTCACACGACCCGCGCCACCCCGCGCGGGTCGTTTTTTGCGCGCCTACGCTGATGAAGGAGCCAACCTTCAACCGCGAGGACGAAACCATGCTGACACTGACCCACCATCGCCCGGACGCCTGGAAGTATGAGCCCGCCACCATCGCGGGCAAGCGCGTGATCATCACTGGCGGCACGACCGGCATCGGCCGAAGCACCGCCCTGCTGCTGGCCAGCCTTGGCGCAAAAGTGCTCATCTTCGGCCGACACGAACGCGAACTCAACGACGCCATCGAAACCATGCGCGACTGCGAAGACCGAGTCGTCGGCCTCACCGCCGACGTCACCCGCGAAGCCGACGTCGACCGCGTCTTCCAGACCATCGACCAGCAGTTCGGCGGCCTGGACATCCTCATCAACAACGCCGGCATCGGCGCCGGCAGCATCGACGACGCCTCGCCCGACGCATACCGACAGGTGATTGAAACCAACCTGATCGGCTACCTCGCCTGCGCTCAACGCGCCCTGTCGCGGCTGCGCGAGCAGCACGCCGGCCGAATCATCAACATCGGTTCGCTCAGTGCTAAAGGGCAAGGCCCCGACTCCGATATCTACGTCGCCACCAAGACCGCCATTCGCGGCTTCAGCGAGTCGCTCGCCCGCAAGGTGCAGAACGAAGATATCTACGTCACGCTTATTGAGCCCGGCTCGACCGGCGCGGACATCAATCCCGAGTCACCGGAAGAGGAACGCAAGCTCGAATCGCAAGGCGAGATGCTCGTCAGTGAGTGCATTGCCGAAGCGGTGCTCTGGTGCATGACACAGCCGCGTTATTGCTACGTGCCGCTGCTGCAGGTGCAGCCGCTGCATGAGAAAGTGCGATGATCGCATCGCGTAAGGAACCCCGCACCGATGCGGGCAAAACTGGACGCGGGCCCCATCGCCCTGTAGCTTGCAGGCGACGTGAACCATTGTAGAGAGGGGTCTGGCCATGCCGGAAGCAACATCTCGCTTCTCCACCGCAACCAAAGTCAAGATTGCAGTAGCCGCTGTCCTGCTTGCGCTGGGAATCGTGCTGATCATGCAGAACCTGGATCGTGTTGAGACTCAGATTTTCTTCTGGACGACGCCGGCAATGCCGCGGGCGCTGCTACTGACACTGATGCTGCTGATCGGGTTTGTCGCCGGGTCTATCAGCACGTGGTCATACCTTCGTCGCCGCTGACACTGCGGCCATCGCCCATCATTGGCCGATAAGTGACAGGTGACACCGTCCCTTGCCTCGAATGACAACGATACGCCATCGCGCCCCAGCTGGCGACGCGTGGTCGATGTCTACTTCAATCGACGCATGCTCGCGTTGGCGGGCCTCGGCTTCGCCGGCGGGCTGCCGCTGCTGCTGTCGAGCGCCACGCTCCTGGCCTGGTTGAGTGTGGCGGGCATTCGGCCGGCGACGATCGGGCTGTTCAGCCTGGCCGTCATGCCCTACGCGTTCAAGTTCGTCGTCGCCCCGCTGATGGACCGCTACGTGCCGCCGATGCTCGGCAGGCGGCGAGGCTGGCTGCTGATTACACAAACGCTCATCATGCTCACACTGCTGGGCATGGCGGTGATCGGCCCCAACGTCGCCGACCGACCCGCGCCAACCGACAACGCCGCCATGGGCGAAGCCGAGCTTGCCGAGGTGACGATTGAATCGCTGCTGCCGCGCGAGCAGGTCGAGCCCGCCGGGGGCGCGGTCCGCGATGTGCTCGCCCCCATACTCGGATGGCTCGGCTTCGACGCGGCGGCGGGCATCTCGCCCCACCTCTGGCTGCTGGCGGCGATGGCGCTGCTGCTGGCAACGTTCAGCGCGATGCAGGACGTGGTCGGCGATGCTTATCGGACAGACATCCTCGCCGCCGACGAGGTCGCCGCTGGCGCGGCCGTGTGGGTCGCCGCCTACCGCACTGCCATGATCATCACCAGCGGCGGCACGCTCATGCTCGCCCCCTGGCTGGGGTGGCCGGGCGTGTACATGGCCATGGCCGGGCTGATGCTCGTCGGCGTCGCTGCGTCGCTGCTCGGCCCCGAGCCGAGCGGCGCGGCGAGTCGGCCAGCGTCGCTGATCGAGGCGGTCTATCGCCCCGTCGTCGAGTTCATCCGACGCTTCGGCTGGCAGGTGCCCGCAGTGCTCCTGGTCGTGGCCCTGTTCCGGCTGCCCGAAGAGCTCGCACGCACGATGCGCATGACGCTGCTGCTGCAGGAAATGAACTTCAGCGAAACCGACGTCGGCATTGCCGAGTCGGCCAGCATCGCGCTGTCCATCCTCGGCGCGTTCATCGGCGGGGCGCTCGTCGTCAAGCTCGGCCTGATCCGCTCACTGCTGATCTTCGGCGCAGCAATGGCCCTCACCAACGCCGGCTACTGGCTGCTCTACGAACTCGACGGCGGCCGGGCGATGATGTTCACCGTTTCGCTCATCGACAGCTTCGCCCTGGGCCTGGTCACCGCCGGCTTCCTCGGCTTTCTGATGAGCCTCTGTGACAAACGTTTCTCCGCCTTCCAGTTCGCCCTGCTCACCAGCCTCATGCGCATCGTCGGCGCCTACCTCGGCGCCTACTCCGGCGGTCTGGTCGAAGACTTCGGCTATGGCCCGTTCTTCCTCCTTACCGTCATCGCCGGAGCCCCCGCCCTGCTGTTGCTGCTGCTCCTTCGCGGCCTGCAGCAGCGAGCCGACGCCACCGACTGAGCCTGCTTGACTTCCAGCGACGACGACGACACAATGCTTGGCTCAAATGGTCGAGTCGATCTCGACCGGTTGGGGCCGTAGCTCAATTGGGAGAGCGCTGCGTTCGCAATGCAGAGGTTGAGGGTTCGATCCCCTTCGGCTCCACTTTATAAACCCCGTAAATCACAATATTTGCGGGGTTTTCTTATGTCCTGAGTATGTACCCCCTGCCTTCTGTACCCCCATTTGTACCCCCTGCGGGAAAGTTTTCAGGGGGTACAAGGTTCGGCGGGCTGTGCTCAGGGGGTACAAGGGGGTGCGGGCCGCCTGCTACTCATGTGCTCCCCGGGCACACTGCCTGCCCGGGGCGTGGGCCTGCGATGCGATCCCCCGGCACACCGCGAAGCCGAGCACACTTTGCCGGCGTGTGCTCGAGGTCGTCATGTGCGGCGGGGGCCGGGGCAGGCAAGGCCAGCGCTTATGAATGAAGAATTTCACCGTCATGATTGCTCATGTCCATGTGGTCCATTAATCTATTACGCGTGGGTCATCCCACTTCATCTGCCCGTTAGTTTGATCTGTTCCGGGGGTTTTGACCATGTAACCTCGGCTCATACGCTGGTACATCAGCCGGGGGTTTAGTGTGTTCATGGGCTTTGAAGCGGATAGGAAATACATGATGACGTCACGAAAATTGGCCATTACCTTGGCGGGACTTGTTACTGGTGCAGCCGTCGGCGATGCGCAAGCGGTGGTAATCGACGACTTCACGCAGGGCATGCTCAACGCGCCGCACGGCACTTGGTCGCCGGAAGGTGCCGAAGAGCCCTATTCCGAAGTCCACGACGGCCTCCCGGGCGAGCATGTCCTTGGCGGCGTTCGCAGCATTCAGTTGTTCCATGATGCGGACTTCGCAGCCACCCTCGATCCCGCCGTCGATGATGCGCTCCGATTTGACGTCCAACCTGGGAACTTCATCGGTATGGGCTGGCTGCTCTACAGCGGCGGTGCCGACTGGGGGAATGAGGGCGAACTTGGCATCGACCTGACGGGCGGCGGCCGCAATGATCGTATTCGCGTAACGTTGAGCTTTTCAGGCGACCTAGGATGGTCGAGGACCAGCGCTGAAGACCCGTATCATTTAAACCTGAGTTCCATGGTCTGGACCACGGGTGAAGACGGCGAGGCGGTTGGCGTAAGAGTCATGCCAATTCCCTCAAAAGTCGCGGCCGACCACCTTATCGTCGATCTGATGTTCGGCGAGTTCGGAGGTAGTGGGTCCGGCACGGAAGCGGACTGGACAAGTGTCGACGCAATGCTTCTACGAATCCAAGGCGGCAACTACAGCGATGATCCGGGCTACCTCACCATCCATGACATCCGCGCAGTGCCCGAACCGGGGTCGCTGGCGCTGCTGGGCCTGAGCGGGATGGCGATGCTGTGGCGACGGCCACGGCCACGACCTGCTCGCGTAGCCGGCCCCGCAACAGCTTGATCGCGTTTGTGTGCATCTGCGACACGCGGGCCTCGCACACTCCCAGCCGTCGGCCAATCTCCCCCATGTACATGCCATGCACGTAACGCAATCGCATCATCAGGCGACGCTGGGGCGGTAGCATCGCCACCACGGCCTCGATGGTGTCCATGCCGTCGATGAAGCCGGCGGCCTCGTGGGCCTGCTCATCGGTCAGCACCTCGCGCGGGTGGGCGTTGGTCTGCTCGTCGCCGTATCGGTCGAGCATGGCGTCGTAGCTCGTCAGGTGTGCCAGCCGGCCACACTGCCGGCTATATCCATCCAGCGCCCCCCCCAGCGGCGTTGTTCGTCGATGATGGCCCCTTGCAATCGGCGACGGGCGAACGTGGTAAAGACTGCTCCGCTGTTGGGCCTGAAGCGCTCAACGCACCACACCAGCGCGGCCATGACGGCCCCGGACACGTCGTCGCCGGTCAGTTGCGGGGGCAGGTGTCCGCCTTGTTCATACTGGCGGATCAGGTGCCACGCGAAGCGCTTGTAACAGGCCACCAAAGCGTTGCGGTTGGTCAGCGTTCGCCGATGTGTGTAGCGTCGCCATAACTCGGCCTCGTGGTCGACCTGCTCGCGTGTGCGGCGGATGCGTCGTCGTGTGGGTGCGGTGGCGATCATGCGGCGTATGCTCGACGTGGTTACAGGGCGTAAGGCTGCTGGGGCAGGTCCGTGCCTGGGTGGTAGACGCTGAACGCGAAGCCCCCGTTGTGGTTGTCGCGGTGGTCATGGTTGGGCACCGGCTGCCACTCCTGCTTCGCCGGTGCAACGAAGCCATAACGCGGGTTACCGGCCTCATCGCGCCCGATGCGATGCATCCTTACGCGTGCCATCGTCGACACTTCGCGCGAGTCGTTCAGTTCAATGGCATTCAGTTGGCCCCCGGGGCTGGGCTCGATGACGAGGCCCCCTTTGCCGTCCGGGGTTGCACGCTGCCAGCTAAACCGATCGCCTTCGATGCTCCGGCCGGTGATGACCGCCCAGAAGCTGTCGCCGGGGCTCTCCCGCGGCTGCGGCGGGCTGGCGCGGCCTCGCTGGTCGCGGGGCATGCCCTCGACGCGTCGGGTTGCCGCGCGGTTGCTGGCCACACCCGATCGGGCACGATACGGCCGGGCGAGCGGCCGTAATCAAAGTACACCTTCATACCGTCCAGCGTGAGCGAGGATTGGTTCGATGTTCCCCCTTGAAACGCTCCGATGAGCACACCGTCAGGGCGGGTATATTTGATTTCTACCACACGCTTCAACGGTGGTCGGGGCACACGGATGGGCTCGCTACCCTGCGGGAAGCGGTCAAGCGTCATGCGATACGATGCGGTGAAAAGCTGCTGCCCCGTCTGCTCCTGCACGTACTCGGTGGCAACCTGCACCAGCCGCTCGAGCAGTTGGTCGTGGACGTCCACACCATCGAGGTGAATGTGCCGCTTTACTTCTTCAAGCGACACCACCGGCGCGTCGGGGGCGGTCAGGATTTCAAGGCCATACGGCATCGGTCGTTATTCTTTCTGCTTGCGGGGTCGGCCTCTGCGGGGCTTATCCTGCTCGGGCTCACCGGCGGGCTGCTCGGGCTCGGTCTGCTCCGGCTGCTGCTCGGGCTCATCCGTGCGGGTTTCGACCTGGCCGGCGGCGGGGTCGATGGCCGTTTCGAGCGCGTTACCTTCAACGGCGGGCACTGCAAAGCCGGCCTCGATCAGCCGCACGGCCTCGGCGTCGGGTTTCTCGATGATGTCGCCAGCGCGGTAACTGCGTCGGCCGATCAGTTGGGGGCGTTGAAACTTGATCTTCATGATGCTGGTTCCTCAAGTGTGAGGGGGCTTAAAAGACTGGCGGCGGTTGCCCACCGCCAGCCTGAACCGTTGGCGCGATACGCACGCCAGCGAGAGAAGGCGGTTAGCTCGTCACCATGTCCACGGCCTTGGCGAAGCTCATCGCTCTCGCCCGAACCGAAGGAGCGGCGAGGCGAAAAACACGATCGACCTCACAACGAGGCCCGCCAACCACCCACGGATTTCTCCGAAGAGCCCCAACATCGAGATGCCATCCTCAACAATTGGGGCGTACCCCCGCTCACCGGGGGCGTCAGCGGCTGTGCGCCAGCTCTACCAGTTGCCGACACGATTTCTGAATCAGAATTCGGAAAGGGTCACATTTCCAGATGCATCCTGCTGAATCATTTTCTAACGTAAATTTGTTGTAAATTCTAGATTTATAAGCATATCTAGATAGCGGACGCCGCCATGCACCTCGCTTCAAAACCACCAAATACATACGCCTATCTTTACTTGACTACGCTTTTGGGTATGATGGGCATATGCGTTCAATGTCGTCAAATACGTCGGTCACAGAAATGCTATGTGACCATCTGGTGATTGATGTTCTCGCAAAGGACGCCGTGCATCGCCAGATCGCCTCTCAAGCCGAGACCCTATTCCGGATGAACAAGATTCCGCCGGAGGCTCGCTTCCCCACGCATCGCCAGTTGGCGCAAGCGTTGGGTACACATCCGATGACGATCAGTCGTGCCTACGCCGAATTGGCCTCGCGGGGGCTGGTACGGCAGGAGCGTGGTCGCGGCACGTTTGCAAACCGTTTCTCCGGGAGGCTCGGCCATGTTGCTGTTCTCCTGCCCCCGTGGGCGGAATTGGTTCCGCATCCGCATATTGTCTATGTGCATCAGGAATTCTTGGCCGGTGTGCACCAGACACTTCAATCCACACTGCTCGGCGTGCAGACGGTAGGGTTGAAGTATCCGATGTCGAACGAACAACTGGAAGAGAATGTCGCCCGCATCGCGGCTAGTTTTGATGTTGTCATGTGTATGATTCCCGAACTTCGCCCATTGCTTCAGCGATTGGCGGAGGAGGGGGTGAAAGTGATCACGTATTACTGGCAGATGAATGACGATCGTTTCAGCGAGGTACGCTTTCGTCGTCGGGAAGCAATGCACGATGCAACATTGCATCTGATTCGCCAAGGTCGGCGACGGATTGGTTTTTGGGGACGAGACACCAACGATCCGCTGGCTGAAGTTGGATTCCTCGGCTACCTCGATGCACTGGAAGAGGCGGGCCTGACGTACGATCCGACGCTGACGATTCGTTGTAAGCATTTCCTCGATTTGCCGCCCTGGCAACAAGCGGCACAGGAGATAGTGCGGGCTGGCCGGATTGGCGATGCGGTAGTGGCGGATGTCAATCACGCCGGCCACGCGGCACTTAAAAAGCTGCAAGCTCATGGCTATCGTGTTCCCGATGATGTGGCCGTGGTCGGATTCGATGATCCATTTACCGCCCCGTCGCTGCAGCCACCAATGACTTGGACTTATTTACCTCGCTATGAAATGGGACAAGCCGCGGCCGAAATTGCCAAGTCGCTTGTTTTGGAACAGATAGAGAAGCCGATTCGGCGGGACGTCGTCGGCAAACTGGTACTCGGCCAGAGTTGTGGTGCATCGCAAACTGCCGATGGCATACGCGGTGCCGCACAGCAGGAAATCAGCATGATGCAGGCGGCGTTTGTGTGAGTTCCATTTTATCAGACACCCGCTCAGGAATGATGACCGCGTCAGATGTGGATTACGGTTGCGTCAAAGGTGATCGTTCTAACGTCCTGTCAGTTTTACGCACCACAAACCTCTTTTACGATAGGAGGCCGCCCGTGGAAACCGCCCCTGTTAACTAAGGCCTCAATCTATCTACCTAGGTTCGATGACCCATCTACTCCGATGTAAGGAACAGCGACATGCCCACCATTTCCAGCAATCTTACGAAAGTCGATCGCGCGTTTACATTAATCGAACTCCTTGTCGTCATTTCAATCATTGCGATCCTAATCAGTATTTTGCTGCCGGCGCTGAGTTCAGCAAGGCAATCGGCCCATAACATCCAGTGCCTCTCTAACCTGCGGCAGGTCGGTCTCGCGCGGGTAATGTATACCAATGATTATGATGAACAGTTTCCCCAGCAGCGCTGGCGTGATACCAACTCCGGCATGCTCCTATACCTTGGCTTCTTAGAAGAAATATGGGATGAAGATACCATACTGACCTGCCCACGAATTCAGGCAACTGGATTTGCCACACAATACATTTGGAACGTCACCTATTCCATGAATATTTGGACCAGTCATACCGGTGGTTTTCGGTTGACCGACTTCTACCGCCCCAGCGAGACGTTCAACTTTATGGATGGCAGCATGGGCGAACTGACGCCAGTATGGTTTCACCAGCCCGTCGACGAGAGCCATGCGCAGCCAGATATTCTTCACGGCACGGTGACCACGCACCGCTTGGTTTACCCGCACAATGATCGCAATAATGTTGTGTTTCTCGATGGCCACGCCAGAGGCCTGCCACACGAAGAAATGAGGTTCCCCGATCGTAATTGGGATTCGATGCCCTGGACCAACGAACTACGCGGACGAAATTAAGATTTCTGATGAGTGAACCCCTCCCCGTCAACTGGGCGCGCTTCGGTTGAATTAAGGTGGGTTGTCTCCGCTCGTTCTGCTGCCTCGAAGGTAGCCCGGAGGGCTGGCGCGCGGATGAGCCGTGAGATGCCGCATCAGGTAGCAGTGACTGGGCACAACATTCTCAAATTTAATTGGTTGAAGGGTAAATTCATGAAGGTGCATACGAAGAACACGAAACTGGCGATTGGGTTAGGCATGATGTTGGCTTTGACCGTCAACGTGTTGACGGCCAACGAGGTTCGAGGTGAGATTCAGATGCCCGATCAATGGCGGGTGTTTGTGACTCTTGACCGGGATGATCCTGTGCCGGATCGCGAAACGCTTGAGCAGATTCCCGAGTCGATCGAGGTGAACGGTCGCACGATTGAAGGGCAGTTCGTTGTAACTGACAGCGGGATATTTGATTTTGCACCGCTGTTCGGGGAAGTGAAGGCGGGTAATACCGCTTACGCGTTTCTGGAGATCGAAGCTGATACCCAGCGCGATGTGACATTGGGGATGGGTGGCGACTGGTGGTTGCAGGCGTGGTTAAACGGTGAGCAGATTGTCAGCACGCTTGAGCATGGCAATGATTACTGGCCACCTTTGTACACCGATCACACTGCCGACGTGACGCTGGGGCCGGGGGCGAACGTATTGGCTGTGCGATTCATCAGCGGCAGCGGCAGCTCGGTTTTGGCCATTGGCGGGCCGGAGGAATTGGCTGGGACCCCAGCACGGATCTACGCGGGTGGTGCCGAAACGCCCCAGGGGCTTGACGCGCTCCTGCAGCGGCATGGTCACAAGCCATATGACCTGCTGTATCGTGAGGGGGGGATATTGAATCATCGCATTATCTTTGAAGATCAGGATCACGGCTCTGAGGTGTGGATGCTCGACAATTCGCCGGTGACCGAACACTCGGGCACCGCTTCGGTTTGGCCGGCGTGGAACGCCGATGCCTCGCTGCTTTTCACCCGAGGACGTCGGCCGTTTGAAGACGCCAATCGGCGTCCGCTGTTCAATGCGGATTATTCACGTCTGCTGGAGCATACCGTTGGATATCGCCCGATCTGGGATCGCCAGAATCCGGACATCTTTTTCTATCGTCCCAGTGGGGGCGGGGCTTTGCATGAAGCGAACGCCCGCACCGGTGAAAACCGATTGCTGGCCGAGTGGGAGGCATACCCGCGTGAACGTTCTTATGGCCTGACATCGGACAACCGGTATGTTTTCGTGGACACACCTAACGGGGGCATCTGGCTGCCATACGACCTGCCGGAGAATCCAATTCCCCATATCCAGATGTATGACGGGCGCCCCGGTGGTCTGGACGCAGACGGCAACGCCGTGCCGCCGCGTGATCAGATCGACGACCTGATGTTCCGCGGCAGTCCGCGGGGCAAGGCTGTCGAGGAGCATGACAAGTTTGGGCCCATCATCATGGTGCGCACCGGCATGCTAATCGACCGCGAAACCGGTGAGATCGATTACGTCATCGCGCCGCTTGCCGGTGAACGAGAGTACCTGCGCGCGTTCAGGGACGGCAACATCCATTGGCCGCAAGGACCTGAGTGGGACAAGTACCGTATTCACAAAAGCGATGATCTGGACGAGCTGTTCGAGATCTACCTTTACTACCCGATGCTCACGCACGGCCATGAGGCCCATTCACCCGACGGCCGGTACATGTCGCGCGATGGTACATCAACCGCTCTGATCGACGTGCGCGAGGGTGAGGTCATTGATACCATCCGCCTTTCAGCTGACGGGACCAACTATCACGTGAACTGGGTGAAGCACCCGCGATTTTATATCGGCTGGGTGCGGGGGTGGCATTTTCGGCGCTTCACAAAGCCGGAGCATGCCAACATCGTTTACCAAATTTATACGGACGGAACCGCCCAGCCGGTGTTCAACACGCATCATCAATTCAATGGCTATTATGCCGGCGGTGATTTTTCCATGCAGAGTCCGGACGCCACTAAGATTCACACCGCGTCGAACATGACCGGGCGGTTTCGCACGTATGTGGCGGTTATGGCTCGTCCGCGTCCGCCACGCGAATTGGATTGGCAGACGGATGGTGATGCGGTCCTTCTTTCATGGGAGCCATCGGAGTATAGCCGTGAAACACGCGGTTACCTGGTGTACCGCAGCCAGCGAAGCGGCGATGGTTACGAACTGCTGACGCCTGAACCGGTGGACGGAACGTGTTGGCGCGATGAATCCATCCAGGCGGGTGAGACTTACTACTACGTGGTCAGTGCACTTGAGCATTCCGGGCTGGAAAGCGGGTATTCGATGGAAGCGGCGCGGGCGGGCATCGATTTGCCTTCAGTGATCGATGAGCCTGTGACTGTATATGTGGAAGCTGAAGAGGCACTGTGGGATCTGTACACAACCGATAAGCCGGGTTTGGCGACTGGGCGTGATGTCCGCGACGCATCGGATTGGTACTACATCTACCGGCATCCGGATGCGGAACGTGGCGAAGCGAGCCTCCGGGCGCGCGTGCCGGCCGATGGGCGATATCAGCTTTGGGCGCGTGTGCGCAGCGACGACACGTCCGAGGCGCGATGGGCGCTGCAGATTCAAGGCGATACGCTGGAAGTCTCAACCGATTCCGATCGCTGGATGTGGGTGCATGTCGGCGAGGTAGAGCTGGCGGCGGGCAATGTGACGCTGAATCTGGCGACAGAGGATCGCGGCGCGGGGCTTGACCTCATCTGCCTGAGCAGCGACAGTACGTTCGAACCGCAGGGGCTGCGGCCGGAACATGCGACACCGCCCGCTGCGCCAACGTCGCTTGAGGTTCAAAGCGTACGTTCGCGGACGCATCATCTGACATGGCAGGAATCGGATGATCCTGCGGTGTCGCATTACCAGGTGTATGCAGCGACACAGCCTTTCGATGAGCTTTCACAGCAGCAACTGATCGGTTCGCCAACGGAAGCGGAGCTATTTGACTGGGGACTTCGTGCTGACACGCCGTATTACTATGCGGTGACGGCGGTGGATCGCCAGCGGAATCAGAGTGAGCCGGTGTTCGCTGAGGCGCGCACGCCGCGGCGCGAGGTGGACGAGTTCGAGATCGAATTGTCATTTGTCGATGCAGAACTGGAAGGCTCGTTCGAGCGGTCCGAGGCAGGCGGTCTGCGAAGCGAAGCTTTTGTTGTCCCCCAGGAGCCCAAGCAGAACAGCGCCACATGGCAGATCGACGTGCCGAACGATGGTGATTATTACCTGTGGCTACGTTATCTGCAACGCGGTGACGGAGAGCGTGGGGAGGGTGCACAGCAGCGTATCCATGTGCTTCTGAATGGTGATCGCATCACAACACTTGTGGATCAAGCTGATGTGGACGTTGCGGATGAGATGCTTTCACCGGGCGAGCCGCTTGCTGAGCAGGCGTGGACATGGGCGTGGCCGGGCGAGTCGAATCTGGTTTCGCTGGAACTTCCTGCCGGCGAACATACGCTGAGTCTGGAAAATCTGCATGAGGAGGTTCGCTACGACGTGTTGCTGCTGACGAATGAACCAGCGTTCCGTCCGCTGGATGGCCGAATCAACAGTCGATGAAATAGCGCAGGAGCATGATTCGCGTGCAAAGCACAATGCTGCGATGGGAAGACCATGCTGTTCCCATGGCGACGCGATCTGCTTGACCTGGAGGACGACGATCCTTCACTACTGCCGCCACTATTGGACCTGCAGGATGACGATGAAGTGCCAGAGGAGGCGAACGGCCCCAGCGAGCAGCAGGTGCTGGCGGCCTGCCGCGCGTCCAATGCGTTGCAACCATTCCATCTGCTGACGGACCGTGCCGACAAGGAACTGGCCAACCGCCTCTACCGACTCTGGTTCAATGCCCGGCCCCCCGGAAACCGAACAGGGCGTCAACACGCTGTTCCTCGCCTGCGGCCTTCTCGAATACTACGAGTCGCCCAACAGCGACACGAAGTTCTCCGCCCCCCCTGTTCCTGGTGCCGGTGCAACTGATACGGGAACACACAGACGCCATCTGACAATTGCGGATCCTAGAAGAGGAGGCGATGGCGAACCAGGTCAGGAACACGACGACACGTCAATCGTTTCAAATGAAAGCCCTTTACCCGCATTCTCGGTACCACGAGAGGGGGTGGAAAGCTACTCGTGCCGATTTTCGGCCCAATCACAGGCTCGGGCTGACCTGTGAACATGCCGATCCTACGCATCAGTACCCTACCGATGAGGCGGGTGCCGAGGCTGCTGTGATCGGTAAAGTAGCGGAGGCTCGTGACGTGCTTCAGCACACGCTACGAAACGCCGTGTGGGGAGAAATTCAACGGGCAGCTTAATACGCATACAGCCACTACAAGATCCGTGATCCAGAGCAGAGAGCGCCAGCCGAGGGGGGGGTTAGCAAGTCGGCCGTCACATTAACGACCTAAACGTCGATCACTACTTCGGCGATTCCACTGGTTCAGGTCCATCGGATCACGTCGCGAGATGTACATGATGAAGACTCAATGCTGGGGTTAACGCTTCACCATCTTCGACCATCTGTTATGGCGCAACCCGAACAATCGCGGAATGCGCGCCCGCAGCTGATTCGCGTTCTGTGTGCCTCGTTCACTCGGCCATACGCACGTTGACGCCGCGACGTTGCAACAGCGAACCATCAAGCCGATAAAGTTCAATCACGGCCTGCCGATGCTCCACCATCGCCTGCACTTCCGCGATCTGACTTTCCAGCAGATCACGCTGCGCCTGCGCGACCAGCAGCACCGTTGACGAACCTGCCGCGAATTTCGCCTGCTCCGCCCGCAACGTCGCCTCACGCAATGCCCGTGTCGCCCGTGTCGCCGTAATCTGCTCCTGTGCTCGCTGCACTTCCAGGTGCGCGAGCCGCACATCAAGTTCGACAATCTGCCGCACGTTCGCGACCGCCTCGGCTGCTTGCCGCCGGCTGGCACGGGCAACCTCGTACCGTGCCCGGGCCTCGCGATTGCCCAGGGCCTGCTCGAAACGCGCCCCCACCGTCATGTCGTAGCTTCGGCTACCATCCACCTCGCGCCACGACCGACCCAACGTGTCGGCGTGGCCGGTCTGCCCCAGGCTCGCGAACAGGTCCAACCGGGGCAATAACCCATTGCGCGTCCGCCGTACTTCCAGCCGCCCCTGCTCCAGACGCAAGTGGGCTTCGTTCAGATCAGCCCGCAATTGCACCGCCAACGCCGCGTGCGCCGAAGCCTCATCCAGTGTCTTCAGCAACGGTTCTGGCTCATCCAACAACCGCACCGGCCGATCCCAACTCGGCCCGCCGGGCGGATTCACCAGTCGTAGAAACGCAAGCCGCTCAACCTGCGCCGCCGCCTCCGCAACGATTAACGCCTCCTCACGTAACGCCACCTCCGCCCGCGCCGCAGCCAATTCTGTCCGCGCCAGCGCCCCAGCGGCGATCCGCCGTTCGACGTGATCCTCTTGCGTGCGAGCCACCTCCAGCGCATGCCCCACCAACTCGATCTGTCGCTTCAGCAATACCAGTTGCCAGTACGTCTGCTCAACCTCGGCCACCAGCGATTCGACAAAACCATACAGTTCGTACTGACTGATCTGCGTCTCCAGCCGGGCCTGCCGAATGTCCACCAGATTCGCCCCGACGCTCGCCCCACGCAGCAGTGCCTGTGTCACCGTCAGCCCGACACGCGCCACGTGTTCGGTCGGCTCACCGTCCGGCGACAACCGTTCATGCTGCGCTTCCAGTTCCAACACCGTGCCCGTGGGCACACGCTGAAGGATGCGAGCGTCCAGCAGCAACTGCGACGCGCGATCGATATTACCGTCGTCACCGGTCCGTACGGCAGATCGGCCATACGCCACCTCCATCAGCAGAAGGGGGTCATACGACGCCCGTTCGATTCGCTCAAACTGTCCGACAATGCTCGGCTGAAGCTGCTCCACGCGTAGCGCCCGGTTGTGCTGCACCGCCAGCACCACCGCCTGCTCAACCGACAGCGTGAGCACATCACCCTCCCCCTCGCCATCGCGCCCCCACGCCAAGCTCCCCGTCATCAGCCACACCGCCGCCCATGTCAGAAAGGTCCGCGTCATGCCGGCCTCGCCTCGCGATGCACCAGCGTGTACACGACCGGGATCAGCACCAGCGTGATGATCGACGCGCTCAACAGCCCGCCAATCACCGCCCGCGCCATCGGAGCCTGCGCTTCGGCGCCTTCGCCCCACCCCAGCGCTAACGGTGACAGTGCCAGCGCCGTGGTCAACGAGGTCATCAGGATCGGTCGAAAACGTCGCCGTCCCGCTTCACGCACCGCTTCGCGAGGCGACATCCCCTCGCTGTGCAGTCGCGTCGCCTGATCGACAATTAGAATCGCGTTGTTCACTACGATCCCGGCGAGCATGATACAGCCGATGAACGTCTGCACATTGAATGTCGTGCCCGTCAACAGCAGCATGACCACCACCCCGATCGCGGCCATCGGCACGGTAAACATGACCACCAGCGGATCGCGCAACGACTCGTACAAACACACCAGCACCATGTACACCAGCAGCAACGCCAGCAGCAGGGCGAAAAGCAGTTCGTAGAACGCGCGTTGCTGCTCTTCGTAGTCGCCCGCGATAACCACCTCGTAGTCCGGTGGCAACGGCAGACCGCGCAGCTGCTCCTGCACGTCGGCCACGATTGACCCCAGATCGCGGCCGGTCACGCCGGCCGTCACCGAAGCAATCCGCTGCTGGTCCCGGCGGTCGATCACCGTCGGGCCACGTGTGCTCTGGGTGGTCACCACGTTGCCCAGAATGATCTGTTCACCACGCCCGTTGGCCAATGTCAGATCGAGCAATTCGTGCATGGCCATGTGCTCGGCATTCGCGAGTCGAACACGAATCTGATGCTCATCACCGCCATCGCGAAAATCACCGGCGTTCACGCCCCCGATCGCCGCCTCCAGCACGCGGCCGATCTGGTCCACGCTCAGATTCAAATCCGCCGCACGAGCGCGGTCGATACGGAACAGCTCCTGCGGCACGCCCTCTTCGCGCGTGAACTGCACATCCGTCAAGCCGTCCACGACAGCGATTCGGCGAACCACTTCCGTGCCCAGTTCATCGAGAATGTTCAAGTCCCAGCCACGCACCTCGATTTCGAGGTTGTCCGCGTCATCGCCCGCACCCGCGCGCAGCACGAACAACCCCTGCCCCGGCCGGGCCCGCACTTGCGTGCCGGGAATGTGCGCCAGTGCCGGCTGAAGGTCTGTTGCAATCTGTTCGCTTGTTCGAGTCCGCTGCGCAGCAGGCGCGAGTGTGAGCGTGATGTCGCTGGTGATCGTCGCCCCGGGCCGCCATGTCGACGAACCCGCACCTACGCTGACGACCATGTGCTCGATCTCCGGCACTTCCCGTCGGAGGATGGCTTCAATCCGCCGCGACTGCCGATCGACCACGTCCAGTCGCGTGCCCACCTCCATCTCGGCCGTGATGCGAACCTCGCCTTCGTCCGTGCTCGGCATGAACTCCGAACCGATCTGCGGCAGCAGCAGAAGGCAGCTCGCAAACGCCACCGCGATTCCGCCCAGCCATACGAGCCGACGCTTCAACGCCGCATCCAGCAGGCGACGGTACCGTTGCTCCGTCGCCTCGAAAATCTGACCGCTGGCGATATACGCCCGTCGTCCCCAGCCCGCTGTCGTCCCTTCCACACCCTGGTGTGCCTTGGTCAACAGCCGGGCCGAGAGCATCGGCACCAGCGTCAGTGCCACGAACAACGCACACACCAGCGCGAAGCTCACCACGTAACCGAGTTGCTGAAACATCACCCCGCTCACACCTTGCAGGAAAATCAACGGCAGGAAAATGATCAGCGTCGTAATCGTGCTCGCCACAATGGCCGGCGTCACCTGCTGTGCCCCCTTCACCGCCGCTTCGCGCATGCCCAACCCTTGCTCACGCAAGCGGTAGATGTTTTCGAGTACCACGATCGAACTGTCGACCATCATGCCCACCCCCAGCGCCAGTCCGCCGAGCGTCATTAGATTGAGCGTGAAGCCCGCCAGGTAGATCAGCGAAAAGGTCCCGATCACCGAAATGGGAATCGCCACCGCGATTACCAGCGTGCTGCGAATGCTTCGAAGAAAAAACAGCAGCATCAGCACCGCCAGCGAGCCGCCGAAGATCACCGAACGACTGACGTTGTTGATCGAGCGTTCGATGAACTGTGACGTGTCCACCATCGGCACGAGCGTGATCTGTGGAATGTCGCGGTTGATCCGCTCCACCTCCCGCTGCACCGCGCGGGCAACCTGGACTGTGTTGCGGTCCGGCTGCTTGCGGATCGCCAGCCGAACGCCCGGCTCATCATTGATGCGAATGTACCGTGCCCAGCGCGCGTGCGTATCCTCCACATTCGCCACTTGGCTGAGGTAGATCGGGGCGCCGTCGCGCAGATCCACGACCGTGTTGCGCAACTCGTCAACACTCGCAAACTCGCCCGGCGTTCGCAGCGTGATCTCGAATTGATCACGCTCGATCGAGCCGGCGGGCACATTCACATTCGCCGCGCGCACCGCCTGCACCGCGTCGTCCAGCGTGAGGCCCAGCGCACGCATCTTGTCCTGATCCACGTTAACCTGGATCTCACGATTCAACCCGCCCCAGCGGTTCACCGCCGCAACGCCGGGAATACGCTCGATGCGCTGACGGACCTGATTGTCGATCAGCAGCCGCATCTCCACCGGATCGTCCGGCCCGATCGCGCCGAGTATGACGATCGGAAACTGCGAGACGTCAAACTTGCGCAACTGCGGCCGACCCGCATCCTCCGGTAGATCATTGACGATGCGATCAAGGCTGTCACGAATGTCCGCCGCCGCCGCGTCAAGGTCCATCCCCCAGGCAAACGTCACGCGCACCGTGCTGTTGCCTTCCGACGACATCGAACTGATCCGCTCCACGCCCGGGATCGCCGCCACTGCTTCCTCAACGTGACGGGTTATGAGTTGTTCGATCTCTTCCGGACTGACGTCGCCATACGATGTCGAAACCGTCAGCGTCGGATACGTGACATCCGGCATCAAGTCGATCGGCAGCCGCGACAGCGACACCGCGCCCAGAATCACCACGATCAACACAACCATCGTGGTGAACAGCGGCCGGGCGACGCTTTCTTCCGTTAATCGCATACGAACAAAACGCTCCCGACTCCATGGCGTCAGCGCTCGACCGCCGCTTGGAATGAAACAACACAATCATCCTTCTGCCACATGCGCACAACCATGCCCTGCGCCGCTGCTCACAACTCATGGCACGACATGCAACGAAACACTGTCAAGCGTAAGTCAACGTGCCGCAGTCGCGGCCACCCCGGCCATCAGATCGTCATCGACCACAAGGATCGGGCTGCCGTCACGCACCAGATGCTGGCCCAGCACGACAACTTCACCATTCAGGTCCGCCGGCTCGATCACCTGAACCAATCCGTTGGCCTCAATGCCCGTCTCAATCGGCACAAAACGCACCGACTCACGGTCTGTCGTCACGAATACGCCCTGCCGATCGTCACGCCGCAGTAGCGCCGAACGAGGCACGAGCGTCGCCTCCGACGCTTGGTCAAACTCAAGTTCCACCCGCGCGAACATGCCCGGGTTGAGCACGCGCTCGTCGTTCGCCACCTCCACCACCACTTCGGCCTGGCGCGAGGTCTCGCGAAACACCGGCGACAATCGCGTCACCGCGCCCGCAAACACTTCGTCCGGTAGCGAATCCACCCGCACCTCGGCCGTCTGGCCCACCGACAGCCGTTGATAGTCCCGCTCCGTCACAAAAAACACAGCCCGCAACGCCGTCAGTTCGACCACGCTCACGACCGCCGTGTTTGCCGAAAGCATCGCCCCCTCATCGACAAAACGCTGCGCCACGACACGCGGCTGCTGATGACCATTGTCCGGCCACGTCGCGCGAACTTTCGTGTCATCCAGCCGAACCTCCGCCGCACGCAACGCCGCTTCCCGCTGGCTCACCTGCGCCTCGGCCACCCGCAATCGCGCCTGGTTGGTCTGATACTGCGAACGCGAAGCATCCATCTCCGCATCCGAGGCCACATCCTGCTCGCGCAACGAACGCACGCGCCGATGCTCGCGGTCAGCGGTGTCCAGCGAACTGCGTGCCTCCTCCAGATTCGCTTGAGCAACGGCCAACTCCGCCTTGGCCTCTTCCACATGCTGGGCGAAGTCGCCCTCGTCCAGCCACGCGACCACCTCGTCGCGCTCGACGGTGTCGCCGATGTCGACCTCCATCCGCTCCAATCGACCGGATATCTTGGGCGCTACATCGAAGCGCGCCCGCGCCACAAGATTGCTCGCGAACGTCGAGGTGTCACGGATCGGGCCATGCTCAACCGCCACAACCTCAACCGCGACAGCGTTGGTATCGCTCGACAAAGGACCGTGTCCTTCGCCGACCGAACGACCGTACACAACCCACCCCGCTCCCAAGGCCAGCACAAGTACGCCGACCAGGGATGCGTATCGCCATCGTCGCCTCATACTCAAATCCTCTAAGGTTCACACACGGCCGGTCCACACGCCCATTGCGCGAACCTCAACATGCCGGCGAAGCAGAACCGCGCCGACGAATCGTAAGGGTACGCCCGACCCCGCCGACCGGATTCATCCAGTCATCACAACGAGCCACGGGTTGGTGGTCTCCATACCTTGGCCCCCTTGACCTTCGCCGCCGTGCCTTCCAGCGGCAACTACAGGGAAGGCGGCGGGGTATTGTGAACTTGTTCAAACCCAGCCTATGTGGCCCGTTGAGAGACATCTAGCGGGGGGCTCGTGACGTACTCCGGAACACGCTACGCCACGCAGCGTGGGGGCGAATCCGGCAGGCTGCTTAAGAACCCATTGCAACCCCTCCCCCCAAGTACGAACATCGAAAACTGAAGAGGTGTGCGAGATCAACCTTCAGGTTGGCAACCTAAACGTCGACCGCTACATCAACGGCTTCTGAGACGCACGGGAGCGTGCTCCTCGCCATAAAGACCTGCCCGTTAGGGTATTATGACATCCACGGCGTGGTGCCCCCCCCCTCGCCCCCCCCCCCCATGATCTGGAATCCATCACGCATGGTAGCGGACGCAATGCTCATTTGTTACGTATAATCACCCGCCACCGCGCTCTTGTAGAGCGCCTCCGCATTCGTCGCACCGACAACCGCTTGGCGAACATCGGCGCTGGTCAAATCCAATACGCGCAGCTTGCCGCCTGTTTCCGCGACGGCCTCGATGCGGCGGTAAATCTGCGAATGGGTTTCGGCGTAGCACGCCAAGCCTTGCAATTTAGGTAAGGCGTCGGCCAAGTGGAAGCCATGCGGGTCAATGATGTCCGCCACAATCTGGCCATCCTGCTCCGCGAAGAAAATGAAATCCGGCCTGACGATTTTCGTATCGTCACCATCGGCATAGGAAATGCCCAGCGAATCCTGGCTGGGGCGGTCGGGGTTGCGATACCAGAACTTGAAGCCGCCCCGTTCCATTTCAGCCGTTAGA